>NZ_JBWGIF010000011.1:0-249943 GCF_056312565.1 Pseudomonas sp. JE3303 | reverse complement strand
AAGGGCCGTCGAAGACTACGACGTTGATAGGTGGGGTGTGTAAGCGCTGTGAGGCGTTGAGCTAACCCATACTAATTGCCCGTGAGGCTTGACCATATAACACCCAAGCAATTTGTGCCGAGCCGGTTATCCGGGCTGCCAGATTGCGGTGGTGAAGACGACACAACCGAAAGTTCGTAGCATCACAAATATCGCATATCCGAATTCGCTGGGCTGTCCATCTGGACATTCTGGCTACAGAATTTCTTGACGACCATAGAGCATTGGAACCACCTGATCCCATCCCGAACTCAGCAGTGAAACGATGCATCGCCGATGGTAGTGTGGGGTTTCCCCATGTGAGAGTAGGTCATCGTCAAGATTCATTTCGCAAAACCCCTATCTGCGCGAGCAGGTAGGGGTTTTGTCTTTCCAGGAAAATCAATTGTCGGCTCGTACCAGCTCAGTCAGGTGGGCTTGTACTTCCTGGCTCTTGAGCACCAGCACATCGCTTTCCAGAGAGTCGAGCACGGCCTCGGCAGTATTGCCGATAAGCGCCCCGGAGATCCCTGTGCGCGCTACGGTGCCTATGACTGTCACCACCGCATCGTATTTGTTTGCGGTGAACGGGATAAGTACATCCGCGGGTCCTTCGGCAATGTGCAGACGATCATCACTGACGTCGAACTCGGCCTGGAATGCGGCGCATTCATCACGATAGCGTTGTTCGATGGTTTCCTTGAGCTGGTACACGGGATCCGATGCGGAGAGCATGGGCGAGGGGTGGGCACTGATCACATGCAGCTCACCTTTTGCCAGGCTTGCTATGTCGTAGCCATGGTCGATGATCCTGGCGTGCAACAGCCGGTGGGCTTCATCCTGGTTACCGACATCGACGGCCGCCAGGATCACTCCGCCTGTCCATGATCGTTCGCTCTTGACCATGAGCACCGCGCACGGGCACTGGCGCAGCAGTTTCCAGTCAATTGGCGTGAGCAGCGCTTTTTTCAGCGGATTGTCTGGATGGTGCTCCTTGATGACCAACTCGCAGCCTTCAGCCTGCTGAACAGCGATGATCGACTCATGCAACGAGTCGTGCCAGGCCTGCTCTTGCGTAACGTTGTCGTAGCCATCGTCATGCAGTTGGCTGGACAAAAGGCTGAGCAGGGCGCTGTGATCCTGCCTCTTGTCGCACATCAGCAAGTGCAGGCGCGCACCCGTGACGCCAGCAATGAGTTTGGCCCTCGTCAGGGCGCGGCTGTGGGCGTGCTCGGGGTCAAGGACGACAAGAATGCTGCGGACGGCTTGCATGGGCGTAAGCTCCCTGTGAATGTGGCAACGGATGCCGGACGATAGTCGGCCTCTTGCTCTGCACGGGTTGATGCACATCAAGCATAGCCACTGGTGATCGCGGCTGCCCCCGGTATAATCGCCGGTTCTGCCGGCCCCTTGTATATTGAGCTTATGTCCCTGATTCCCGAAATCGACGCCTTTCTGGGTTGTCGCACTCCTGACGCCTGGATCGAGGCTGCGCTCGCCGACCAGGAAACCCTGCTGATCGACCACAAGAACTGTGAGTTCAAAGCCGCCAGCACTGCCCTGAGCCTTATTGCCAAGTACAACACCCATATCGACCTGATCCACATGATGTCGCGCCTGGCCCGTGAAGAGCTGGTGCACCATGAGCAGGTGCTGCGGCTGATGAAGCGTCGCAAGGTGCCATTGCGGCCGGTATCGGCGGGGCGCTATGCCTCGGGGCTACGCCGCATGGTAAGGGCGCACGAGCCAGCGAAGCTGATCGACACGCTGGTGGTAGGTGCCTTCATCGAGGCACGAAGCTGCGAGCGCTTCGCTGCCCTGGTGCCGCATCTGGACGAAGAGCTCGGCAAGTTCTATCACGGTCTGCTCAAGAGTGAGGCCCGTCACTACCAGGGTTATCTGAAACTCGCGCATCAGTATGGCGACGAAGCGGACATTGCTCGGGTGGTGGGGAGAGTGAAGGAGGCCGAAGCCGAACTGATTGAGTCTGCTGACAGCGAGTTACGCTTTCACAGCGGTATTCCTGTGGCCCACAAGGCCTGAGCGGTGCCGGCCCATCATGACGCCCGCCTGGGCGCCATGATCAGCTGATCACGAATTCAGTTGCGACGACCCAGCAACAGCCCGACCACCAGCCCGAATCCCGCCGAGACGGCCACGGTCTGCCATGGGTGAACACCGATATAGTCTTCAGTGGCTTCAACCATTGGTTGCGCCTTGGTGCGCACCCCGGTGACAGCCTCGCTCGCCTGGCGCAGCTTCTGGCTGATCTGCGCCCGCAGGGTCTCTGCTTCTTCGCCTACCAGTGACGCGCTGTCATTTAGCAGTTTTTCCGATTCCTGGATCAACGACTGCAGATCGCTGAAGGCCTGGTCCTTGATCTGTTCGGCTTCGGCTTGCACGGTGGATTTCCTGGCCATGTATACGTCCTCATAGGGTGATGGAATGAACAGTGGATGCCTGCAGCGCTGGAAAGTTGCAACGGCGTTTCGGTCGCTCGGCGCTACAGTGTAAGATAGCGCCTATTTTTACAGCGGCAGGTACACCCATGAGTTTCAATCTGGCCAGCAGAAGCTTCGCCGAACGTGCACAGATCGAGAATGAAAAGGCCCGTCTTTTCGATCTCTGGCAGAACAATCTCGGCAAGGCGAAGGGCGACGCGGGTCGGCTGATTTCCGAAAAACCGCGCCGCAAGGGCAAGTGGGCTGAATGGGTGCGTTCCGAGCTCGAAACCATGTCACCCCCCGAGTACGCCAACATGGTGCGCAGTGAAGTCAACAAGATGATGGCGGCCAACGGCGGCAGGTAAGTCCCTCAGCTACCAGGAAAAGCTGTCGCCTTGGGTAGATCGAGTGTGCCGCTGTCGGTAAAGCGCAGCGTGCCCAACGCGCCGCCCGCCAGTTTGCCACGCAGCACATAAGGCATGCCTTGCAGGGACTGAAGCTGGCTCAGCCCATAGGCCTGCCGCAACATGGCAAATGCGGTGATGCTGACCGGCACCACCAGAACCTGCTCCGCATAACGCCCGATCTCTCCCCGCTGGTCGCTGACGCCCGAGGCCAAGGGCTGTCCATTGACCTCCAGGTTCAGCGCGAGCCCGTTGTAGTCGATCACCGACTCATTGGGATTCTGCACCCGGATCTTTACTGCCATGCGCATTTCCAGGTCCTGGCCCGGCAGAGGTTCGATATCGATCACACTGATGTTGAGCGGGTCCCGCGCCTGGAGCAAGGCACAGGCGTTCATCCCGCAGGCAAGCAGAATGATCAAGCCGAGGCGGGACGCGAAATGCGTCATTGAAATCATGAAGAAACCTCGCCGTACACAAGTGAATACCGAGTGTGGCGCATGTGCGCGACGGTTGAAAGCACCCCTTGACGCCCCCTCTTCGCAACATCAAGAATCATCTTCAGTACGAAACAGGTTTTGCTGCGAACCTGTCGCCCCTTAGGCTATCCAACGCTTGGGTGCGCTTCTCACGCAGGGGATAAAGCATGAAGTCTTTACTGCCAGTTCTGATCGTCGGGCTACTGCTCAGTACCACCCTGCAGGCAGCACCGTCTCCTGCACCGCCGCTACTGGCTGCCAGCCCGAACAATCCTTACAACAGCCCGGTCCAGCGCGCCAATCCCAACAGCCGCCAGGGCAGCGTCCCGTCCACGCCGCCGGTACGCGGTCCATCGACCCAGCCCAATCCACGACCGCCGACCCTTGAGAACCGCGGTATCGGCAACGGTGAAAACCTGCGCCGCGAACCCTCAGCCCCGCGGCTTGAACCCACCCGGCCGCCCCGCGATTCGCAACGCGCACCATGACTCTTGGCTTATCACTGGAAGGAACCGTGCATGACCTCACGAAATTGGCTGGCAACCTTCGCCGTAGTTGCCTTCTTGCCCATGCTGGCCCATGGCGCTTCAGAGCAGCAGTACAGCAGCGAGGAAGGTCAGCTGACAGTCAGTACCGTCGCTGATGGCCTGCGTAACCCATGGGCCGTGGCCTTCCTGCCCGGCGAGCAGGGCATGCTGGTGACCGAGCGCTCTGGCAACCTGCGGATCGTCAATGCCGAAGGCAAGGTCGGGACGCCCATCAGTGGTCTGCCCAAGGTCTGGGCCGAAGGCCAAGGCGGTCTGCTGGATGTAGTGCTGTCGCCGGACTTCAGGAAGGACCATACCGTGTATCTGTCCTACGCCGAGGAAGGTGAGGGCGGCAAAGCGGGTACCGCGGTCGGGCGCGGTCAGTTGTCACAGGATTTGGCCCGGCTGGAGAACTTCAACGTAATCTTCCGCCAGGCGCCCAAGCTTTCCGAGGGCAATCATTTCGGATCGCGCCTGGTCTTTGACCGAGACGGGTACCTGTTCATCGCCCTGGGTGAAAACAATCAGCGCCCGACGGCTCAGGATCTCGACAAGCTGCAAGGCAAGATCGTGCGCATCCTGCCTGACGGTCAGGTGCCCAAGGACAACCCCTTCTTCGGCAAGAAGGACGTGCGCCCGGAGATCTGGTCCTTTGGTCATCGCAACCAACAAGGCGCGGCTCTGAACCCTTGGACGGGCAAGCTGTGGACTCATGAGCATGGCCCGCGCGGTGGTGACGAAATCAATATTCCGGAGGCTGGCAAGAACTATGGCTGGCCGATCGCTACGCACGGCATCAACTATTCGATGCTCCCGATCCCGGAGGCCAAGGGCAAGCATGTGGACGGCATGGTCGATCCGCACCATGTGTGGGAGAAGTCCCCGGGGATCAGCGGCATGGCCTTCTATGACAACCCCAGGTTCAAGGCCTGGGACCATAACCTGTTCATCGGCGCCCTCGCCACCCAGGAGCTGATCCGTCTGCAGCTCGATGGCGACAAGGTCGTACATGAGGAGCGCCTGCTGGGTGACCTCAAGGCGCGCATTCGTGATGTACGGGTCGGCCCGGATGGGTACGTCTACGTGCTGACCGACGCCAAGGATGGCGCCTTGCTCAAGATCGGGCTGAGCGAGGGCTGAGCGTGCTCCAGATCGCCTGCTCAGGAGCGCGGCCTGTGGGACGGAGGATGGCGCGCAGCGATTAATGGCTGGGGATAGCCGGTTACGCTCGAGTGCGGAAGTTGCCCTGGAGGCGCTCTACACTCAAGGGTATCTGGCGTTCCCGTATCAGCGGACCCTGAACCGGCTACGGGAGATGCAGCTGCAACGCTTCGCCTGAAGGAGTCGATCATGGAGCCGCTGTCGCATCATCTTCTCACCCACGCTTATAACAATGGGTGGGCCAACCACCGCCTGTACAGGGCGTGCCTGCAACTCAGCCAGGACGAGTTCGTCGCCCCGCGTTGCAGCTTTTTCCCCTCTATCAAGGCCACCCTCAACCATGTGCTGATGGTGGACGAGTATTACTTGCAAGCACTGGAGCGGGAGCAGCGCGGCGAGGCGCCGGACGCCGAGTGCGAGCGATACTTCGAGCCCGGGCAACCCTTCGCCACCTGCGCCGACCTGCACGCTGAGCAGGCTCAGGCAGACCACCGGCTGATCGCCTACTGCCAGCAACTGCATGATGATCAGCTGTGGCGCCATGTCAGCCTGGTGCGACCCGATCGCTTGCAGCGCGAACCGCGGCTACGCCTCTTGTCACACCTGTTCGAACACCAGATTCATCATCGCGGACAGGTTCATGCAATGCTGGGCGACACCTCGGTGCGCCCGCCGCAGCTGGACGAATTCTTCTGCGAGGACGAGGCGCAACTGAGAGTCGACGATTTCGCCGAGCTTGGCTGGAGCGAAGCATTGATCTGGCAGCCCTAGCGCCCTAGCCAGTCCAGCAAAGCCTGGTGAAAGCGCTGCGGTTCCTCGATCTGCGGCGCATGGCCCAGCCCTTGGAATGTCACTAGAGTGCCTTTGGGGATCTGCTTGGCGATCTGGGGCCCAAGCACCTTGTAGTTGCCTACCCGCGCCTTGACTTCAGGCGAAGCGATGTCGCTGCCGATGGCTGTTGTGTCTTTGTCGCCGATCAACAGCAGGGTCGGCATTTTCAGGTTCTTGAATTCGTAGACCACGGGCTGGGTGAAGATCATGTCGTAGATCAGCGCCGAGTTCCACGCCACGGCCTTGTGCCCCGGCCCCTGGTTCAGTCCTGCCAGCATTTGCACCCAGCGCTCGTACTCGGGTTTCCAGCGCCCGTCGTAATAGGTCTTGCGCTCATAGTTGCGCACACCTTCGGCGTCGAGCTTGAGCTCGCGTTCATGCCATTGGTCGACGGTACGGTATGGCACGCCCAGGGCTTTCCAGTCCTCGAGGCCGATCGGGTTGACCATCGCCAGGCGCTCGACCTGCTGGGTGTAGAGCAGGGCATAGCGGGTGGCGAGCATGCCACCCGTGGAATGACCGAGGATAATCGCCTGTTTCACCCCCAGGCTTTCGAGCAGGTCATGGGTGTTGTGCGCCAGCTGCTGGAAGCTGTACTGGTAGTGCCCCGGCTTGCTGGATGTGCAGAAACCGATCTGGTCCGGCGCGATGACCCGGTAGCCCGCGTGGCTCAAGGCATCGAGGGTGCTTTCCCAGGTGGCCGCGCAAAAATTCTTGCCGTGCATCAACACCACGCTGCGGCCATTGGCCTTGCCTTTGGCCGGAACGTCCAGATAGCCCATCTGCAGAGACTGGCCTTGGGACTGGAAGTCGAAATGCTCGAGCGGATAAGGTTGGCTGAAACCTTCTAGCTGTTCACCGTAGGTCGGCGCCTGGGCGGCGAAGGCGGGACTGCCGGCAAGACAGGCCAGGGCCAGGGCGGTTATGCGCAGCATGGGGGCACTCCGTGTTGGGCCGTTTAGGAAAACGCGACTCTAGCAGTCGCAAGACAGTCCCGGCGACCCAAGGTGTTACGAGCCGTGTTGCATCCGAGCTCAGCATCAACCGCCGCGGATCAGTAGTTGGCCACTACTTCGTCCGTGCCTTCGTGGGTCACGCCGATGACCTGGTAGGCGTCTTTGTGATCGCCCATCTCCATGCCCGGCGATCCCATGGGCATGCCGGGTACGGCCAGGCCTTTCAGATCGTTGCGTTTGGCCAGGAGTCTGATTTGCTCGGCCGGGACGTGGCCTTCGACGAATTTGCCATCGATCACGCCGGTGTGGCATGAAGCCAGCCGCGGCGCCACGCCCAGGCGCTGCTTGACCGCGCTCATGTTGGGCTCGACGTGGTCGTTGACCGTAAAGCCGTTGTCGCGCAGGTGACTGATCCACTGTTTGCAGCAGCCACAGTTGGGATCACGGTAGACGTCGATGGTCTGCCCGGCCTGGACCATGCCGGTAATGGCAAGCAGGCCTAGAGTCATCAAGTGTTTGTGCAGCATTGAAAAGTCCTCAGGTATTTCACATTGGGGCTGGAGCGAATGGCCCGGAGCATAACCCAGGGATTCGCGCTTGGGCATCAGCCAAAGCGACAGTCTCGTGAGGCACTACGTGTCACTGCCGATGCCAACGATGAGCATGATCCAGATCAAGTCAGTGATGGCACTTTTACCCCCGGCGCGGGGACTAATGAGCTGAATCCTCGAGGTACACCGATGAACGAAACAGCTCTGCAAAACAAGGCACTCACCGTGCTGCTGGCCGTGGTTACCATAGCCTTCTTCTGGATCCTGCTGCCCTACTACGGCGCGATCTTCTGGGCCGTGATCCTCGGTATCCTCTTTGCGCCCCTGCAGCGTGACCTGGTGGTGCGCCTGGGCAGACGCCGCAACCTAGCGGCAGGCACCACGCTTCTGGTGTGCCTGCTGATCGCGATCTTGCCGGTGATCATCATCAGTGCCCTGCTGGTGCAGGAAGGGGCAACGCTTTACCAGCGTATCGAAAGCGGCCAACTGGACATCGCAGGCTATCTTGAAACCGGCAAGGCGATGCTGCCGACTTTTGCCCAGGACGGCCTGGACAACATGGGCATGGGCAACCTCGACGGCCTTCGCGACAAGATCGCCAAATGGGCCACCCAGGGTAGCCAGTTCCTCGCCAGCCAGGCGTTCAGCTTCGGCCAGGGCACGTTCGATTTTCTCGTGAGCTTCGGCATCATGCTGTACATGCTGTTCTTCTTCCTGCGAGAGGGCGCCGATCTTGCCCGCAGGGTCCGCCAGGCCGTGCCGCTGCCTGAAGAGCAGAAGCGCCGCCTGCAACTGAAGTTCAACCGCGTGGTGCGGGCAACGGTCAAAGGCAACCTGCTGGTCGCGATCACCCAAGGTGCCCTGGGCGGCCTGATCTTCTGGATCCTGGATATCCCGAGCTCGCTGGTCTGGGCCGTGCTGATGGCGTTCCTTTCGTTGCTGCCAGCGGTAGGCGCGGGCATTGTCTGGGGGCCGGTGGCGGCGTATTTCCTGCTGACTGGCGCGACGTGGCAGGGCATTGTGCTGACCGCTTACGGAGTACTGGTGATCGGCCTGGTAGACAACGTGCTGCGGCCGATCCTGGTGGGCAAGGACACCAAGATGCCTGACTACCTGATCCTGATCTCCACCCTGGGTGGCCTTGCGGTATTCGGGCTCAACGGATTCGTCATCGGGCCGCTGATCGCCGCGCTGTTCGTTTCCAGCTGGGCGATCTTCACCTCGACCAAGCCTCAGGTGCAACTGCCAGACTAACGGAAACTGTACGAGACACCGGCGTAGGCGCCAAAGCCTTCGCCAGGTGTCGACCGCGCAACGTCCTGGCCATTGTCGTTGTAGCCCGGGGTCACTGTGGCGGCGTAGCGCTTGTTGGTCAGGTTGCGCAGGTCCAGCCAGGTCTGCCAGTCCTGCTTCGGTGCGTTGTAGCCCAGGCGCGCCCCCAGGATGGCATAGGCATCCGCCGGATAGCTGTTGGCATAGTCTACCTGTACTTTTGAAGCCATCTGCGTATTCAGCCCGGCATAAAAGCCGCTCGGCAGGTCAAAACGCAGTTCGGCCTGGTAGTAGTGCATGGGGATGCCAGGCAGGCGGTTGTCACCGAAGGTGTCGTCATCCCGGTAGTGGAAATCGCTGAAGGTGTAGGACTGCCGCAGGGATAACCTGCCGACGCCGCCACGCTCCCAGAGCAGGCTGTCCAGACCTGCCTCCACACCCTGGTGAACCGTCGGGCTGGCATTGAACTCGGCGGCCGGATTGCTCGCGACGATTTCTACCGCCAGCAGCTCATGGCGTACCGCCGAGTAGTACCAGGCAAGCTCCCACTGGCCCATGACGGAGTCGCCCCGGGCGCCCACTTCCAGGGTCGTGGCAGTCTGGTTCTGCATCTCGATGGGCTGGGTCTGCAATCCGGCCACCGCAGGCGAGCTCCAGATCAGCGACCATGGGTGCGCGGGCTCGACCGAGCGGCTCAGATTGCCATAGAGCTGCAGGTCAGGACGGATGTCGTAGCGCAGGCCGATGCGAGGCGCGTAGTCCCAGTCGTGCTGGCTGACCTTGCCGCCGTTGACTGGATAAGTCACAGCGCTTTCCCGGCGGGTGTAGATCATCGCCAGGCCGCTGGTCAGCCACAGGTCGGGGACCAGCTCCAGCTCGTTGCCGACATGTACGACATTGTCCGAGCCCTGATAGCTGAAATCACGGGTGCGGGTTCCGACCGGCATATCGGCACGTGACTGCACCCGCACGAATTCGGACGCGCCAGTGTTGGGCAGATGCTTGGTGGTGCGCCAGCCCACCGTGGTCTTGCTCTCGCGATCGAACAGGGTGTCGCGGCGCATGTAGTTGAGCGTGCCGCTGACGTCGGTATAGGCAACCTTGAGGCGGTTGGCACCCTCGCGCAGGTCCATCGGGAAGTCGTGATACACGAGCCCTGCTTCCAGGCGCGAGTCATCGTCCAGGTAGAAGGTGGTCTTGTTGGCGAGCCAGGTGCTGCCAGGTTGCGGCCGACTGGCGTCACGGCTCAGGTACAGTGGGTTGGCGGCGCGGGGGTTGTGCTTGATCTGGTCTTTGGTGAGGCGGCCGGCCAGGTCGTTTTCAGTCTCGCGGTAACGCAGGTAGAAACGGGTTTCCAGGTTCGGATTGAAGCGATAGCCGACGTTCGCGGCCACTCCTTTCGAGCTGCCGCTGGTGTGCTTCTGGTAGCCGTCGTATTCGCTGTCGGTGACCGCGACGTAGTAGTCCAGGTCGCCCAGCACCTGGCCACTGCTGACCTGACGGTGGGCATAACCACGGCTGCCGACTTCATAGCGCAGTTGCAGCGGTGCGGCATCGAAGCCTGTGTGGGTCACATAGTTGATCGCCCCGCCCAACGCCAGGGCGCCCTGGTCGAAACCATTGGCGCCGCGCAGCACCTCTGCGCGGCTCAGCCACAGAGGTTCCAGAAGCTCGTAGGGCGTACCCCCCGGGCCTGTCAGCGGCAGGCCATCGAACGTTGTGTACACGCCGGAACCGTGAGCGCCCGGCGCGCGGTTGATGCCGGAGCCGCGGATCGACAGCTTGATCCCGTCGTTGCCGGCCGATTGAGCGAATACCCCAGGCTGGTAGGCCAGCACATCCTGATTACTGGCAACCCGGCCTTGCTCTACTCGCGTCAGGTCAATCAGGTTGCTGGCGCCCGGTACTTCGCGCAAACGCTGCCGTGCCTCCTCCAGTTCGCCCTGCTGTTGCTCCTCGATCAGCACCTGCCCCAGCTCGATGGGCGCAGCGGCACTTGCCTGGCTGGCAGCAATCAGTCCCAGCAGGCCAAGGAGGGGAGAAAAGGGCGAATCGGGGCGCATCGAGTTACTCCAGAAGCAGAGGCCAACTACAGGGGTCGGCGGATAGTGGAAATCAGACGTACGAACTAGCCCGCAAAGCACGCAGGAATAGGCGCGGTTTACTCCAAAGTGTCGGACGATTTGTACGCGCTTTATTTACATCTCCTGCTTGTGGTGTCTGAAAGACCCGGCTTCGTAAGGTAACCGCACATTCAATTGCCCCTGCGGAGAAGACCCATGAAGCTCACGGTTACAACCCCTGTTGCAGACAGCGACCCTCCCATCCATCTCACCCCGCGTGAACAGCAGGTGCTGCTGTGGTGCGCCTACGGCAAGACATCATGGGAAATCGGCCAGATCCTTTCTTGCAAGGAATCGACGGTGAACTTTCATGTCGGCAACATCCTCCGCAAATTTGCCGTGCCAACGCGCATTGCCGCCGTTATCAAGGCGGTGCGATACGGCATGCTCGATCCGCATTGATCGCGGGCTGGGAAGCACCAGCTCGAAAGGGAGGGCTGTACCATGGCAAACAGCAGCGATCTGATACATGCAACGGACCCCGGAGCCATTCTGGACCGCCACGATCCGTTCTGGCCTCGCATCGGCCTGGCCCAATTGCGCGACACCCTGGCGCTTGCGCCCGGTATCACTGACGCGCACCTCAAAGCGGTAGCGCAGATGGCGGCCTGCCAGGTTGCCAACGATCTGGCACAACGACGGTGGTTGGCGCGTGCGCAAGGGGGCTGCCCGGTAACTGAACCGGACCTGGTTCCTGCGCTCAGGCGCTGCTACCTGCGCCGAGTCGAGTCCTGGATCAGACGCGCTCTGCGCCGTGGCGTGGTGGTAGAGGTAGATTCAGCCGGTGTAGCCCAGGAGGCTTGAGATGGAGGAGCTGATTTCCACGCGCCTGACCAGCCTCGTCAACAGCGCAGGTGCATCCACCCTGGTGACAACCTTCGATGGCCACGCTCTGTTTGGCGCGGTCCTGGGTGCCTGGCTGGTCGCAAGCACCCGTCGCAGGCTCAAAGGCTGGCAGCGCCTGGGATGGCTGCTGCTCTCATCGGGCGTTGGCTATTTGTTCATGCCACTCGTGCTATCGCTGTCCGCGCCTGTTTTTTCGAGCGGAGTGGCGGCCTTTGTAGCCTCCGTAGTGGTGATTCCGATCAGCATCAAGGTCATGGTCTGGCTCGACAATGCCGACCTACGGGAGATATTCCAGCGCTGGAGACGTGATCGATGAGCCTCAACCGGTCACGGCTGGCGGGTCTTTCAACTCGGCCAGACGCTGCTCCAGATGGTGGATTCGACGTTTGTCCTCGACGATCAGGGCAACGGCTTGCAGGTCGGAGGGGTTGAGGGCGTGCAGTTGGGAAAGGAGCCGTGCGTGCCAATCCTCCTCTGGCTGGGACACAGCCTGTGAGGAGGCCCGTAGCTGGGGACCTTCACCCAGCAACAACCAATCGAGCGATACACCCCCGCGCATCGCAATGTCCACGCAAAGGGAGTATGGAATGCTGTTGCGCCCCTTCCAGCTGCTCACCGTCTGAGGGCTGACGTCGAGCGCCTTGGCCAAGGCCGCGTCACTGGAAGTACCCGTTACCTGCTTGAGCCTGCGCACTATCACTGCGAATCCGGTTCTACTCATTTTGAGTATTCCATTGAGGCGTTGATATAATTTATGAAACTTATGTACTCATAATGAGTAGGCATGCTTAATAGCATCGAATGTGATTCAACGGGAAATGATTGCAATGATGAAAAGTTACGGAATAAATAAAGAAAAGCCCTACAAAACAACACCGTCAAGACTATTGCAAATTTGTACAAAAAGGGGGCTAACGTGAGCACTTATAAGCTGGTCTGCCCACATTGGAACAGCCGCATGCGTATCCGAACCAGCGAAGGGCGGCATATTTTCCTGCGGGTAGCCTACCTGCAATGCACCACCGAGGCCTGTGGCTGGTCGGTGCGCGCCGAATTCGAGATGACCCATGAGCTCTCGCCCAGCGGCATGCCCAACCCGGAAGTCCACTTGCCGCGAGCATGCGGCGCGCTGCGACAAGCGGCACTGCCTGTACCGGGACAGCCAAGTGTGGTCGAGCAGCGAGAGCTGGACACGTCCAGACAGCATTGCGCTGCTGAACAGACGTAGTCTGCACAAAAAAAAACACCCCGCCAGAGCGGGGTGTATTTCATTTCGCGGTGATCAGCCGATCAGTTGCAAGCCAGCCTGCTGGACCAGTTCCAGCAACGGTTGCGGATAGACACCCAGCACGAAGGCAAGAATGGCGATGGCCAGCAGCATGACGCCGCCAGTACGCTGTTCCCACTTCAATGGAGCATCGTGACGACGCAGGTTTGGCTCCATCAAGTAGAGGGTAACCATCACACGCAGGTAGTAGTAGACGCCGATGGCACTACCGATCACCAGGGCACCGACCAGCCACCACAGCTGTGACTCGACGCCAGTGGCGATGATGTAGAACTTGCCGATGAAGCCTGCGGTCAGCGGGATGCCAGCCAGCGACAGCATCATCACCGTGAGCACCGCCGTCAGGTACGGACGGCGCCAGAACAGGCCGCGGTACTCGTACAGGGCGTCGGCGTCGCGACCGTTGTAGGGCGAGGACATCAGAGTGATCACCCCAAAGGCGCCCAGGCTGGTGATCACGTAGGTGACCAGGTGGACACCGATGGCCTCGTTCGCCAGGCCCTTGCTGGCGATCAGGGCGATCAGCAGGTAGCCGAAGTGGGCGATCGAAGAATAACCCAGCAGGCGCTTGAGGTTGCTCTGGGTCAGCGCCAGCAGGTTGCCAATCAGGATCGAAGCGACGGCGATGACGGCAAGTACGGTGCTCAGCACGCCGCTGCTGGCAGCGGGGGAGAGCATGAACAGGCGTACCACCACGGCGAATACCGCGACCTTGCTGGCGGTGGCCAGGAAGGCCGCGACCGGCGCCGGAGCGCCTTCGTACACGTCAGGGGTCCACAGATGGAAGGGGACCAGCGACAGCTTGAATGCCAGGCCTACCAACATCATGCCCAGGCCCAGCTGCGCCAGCAGGCTGGGCATGCCGGTCGAGGCCAGCGCCTTGCCAATGCCGTCGAAGCTCAGGCTGCCAGCGTCGGCATAGAGCAAGGCCATGCCGAACAGCAGGAAGGCTGAACCTGCTGCCGAAAGGACCATGTACTTGATGCCGGCTTCGAGCGAGCGCTTGTTGAAGAAGGCGTACGCAACCAGACCGTAGACCGGCACCGACAGCAGCTCAAGGCCGATGAACAGCCCAGCCAGGTGATTGGCACTGACCAGCACCAGCCCCCCCAGGGCAGACATCAGCAGCAGCAGATACAGTTCTTCGCGGTTGCCCGGGTAGCCGGTAGCGCCGTCGCCCAGATACGCATGGGCGAGGGTCACGCAGGCCAGGGTGGCCACCAGGATCAACGCCATGTAGAGACAGGCGAAGTTGTCGATGGTGATCAGCGGAGTAACCGCCAAGGGTGCGACCTTGAGTGCCGGCAGGATCGACAGCAGGGCCAGGTTGAGGCCCACGGTCGATAGCAGGAAGGTCTGCGAGTGATTGCGCTTCCACGCGATCGCCAGCATCACCACGATCGTGGTGAGGGTGGTGATCAGCATCGGCGCCAGGGCGATGAAGTGTTGAGTGGTGAATTCCATAGCGCTCTTACCGGGCCGAAGCGAGTTGAGTGAAAGCGGAACCGAGCCAGTGCTGCACACCGCTCATGGTGGCGGCAGAGGTGTCGAGGAACGGCTGCGGGTAGACGCCCAGCACGATCAACAGGACCGCCAGGCCCAGCACCATGACCAGCTCGCGGTTGTCCATGCCAGCCAGTACGGCGTCTGAAGTGGACGGGCCGAAGTAGGCACGGTGGATCATGATCAGCGAGTACACCGAGCCAAACACCAGGCCGGTGGTGGCGATCACGGTGATCCATGGCACGCTGGCGAAGCTGCCGAGCAGGATCAGGAACTCGCCAACGAAGTTGCCGGTGCCTGGCAGGCCCAGAGAGGCAGCGGCAAAGAACAGGCTGATCGCCGGAAGGTACGCGATGCGGTGCCACAGGCCACCCATCTGGCGCATGTCACGGGTGTGCAGGCGCTCGTACAGCTGGCCGCTGAGAATGAACAGCGCCGCGGCCGACAGTCCGTGCGCCAGCATCTGGATCACCGCGCCTTGCAGGGCCTGCTGGCTGCCGGAGTAGATCCCGATCAGCACGAAGCCCATGTGCGAGACGCTGGAAAACGCGATCAGGCGCTTGATGTCAGTCTGTGCGAAGGCCAGGAAGGCTCCGTAGAAGATACCGATCAGACCCAGCGCCATGGCGAACGGCGCGAACTCGGCCGAGGCGTTCGGGAACAGCGGCAAGGCAAAGCGCAGCAGGCCGTAGGCCGCAGTCTTCAGCAGGATGCCCGCCAGGTCCACGGAGCCAGCGGTTGGCGCCTGGGCGTGCGCGTCCGGCAGCCAGGAGTGGAACGGCACCACCGGCAGCTTGACCGCGAAGGCGATGAAGAAGCCGAGCATCAGCAGGTACTCGGTACCGGCGGGCAATTCGGCCTTGAGCAGGTCGCTGTAGTTGAAGGTGATGATGCCGGTATTGCTGTAGTTGACCAGCACCAGACCCAGAATCGCCACCAGCATGATCAGGCCGCTGGCCTGGGTGAAGATGAAGAACTTGGTCGCCGCATAGATCCGCGTCTTCTTGCCATCGGAGGAGCTGTGACCCCAGAGCGCGATGAGGAAGTACATCGGCACCAGCATCATTTCCCAGAAGAAGAAGAACAGGAACAGGTCCAGGGCCAGGAACACACCGACCACGCCACCCAGGATCCACATCAGGTTGAGGTGGAAGAAGCCGACATGGCGCTGGATCTCTTTCCAGGAGCACAGCACCGAGAGCACGCCGAGCAGGCCGGTCAGCAGGATCATCAGCAGCGAGAGGCCATCGAGGGCCAGGTGCAGGCTGATGCCGAAGCGCTGGATCCACTGGACCTTGAACTCATAGGCCCAGACGGGTTCGGCGCCCGGTGCAGGGGCCAGGGTGTAGTCGCCGTGGGCCCACAGCCAGAGGCCGATACCGAGCAGCAGGGACATGGTCAGCAGCGCGATCCAGCGGGGCAGGGTGGCGCCGAAGCGCTCACCCAGCCAGCAGAGCAGGCCACCGATGAAGGGGATCAGGATCAGCCAAGGCAAAATCATGACGGGGTCAATTCCTTTCGCAGAGTCGCAAGGTTCATAGTCATACCGCTGCCATCAATACGGCGCCGAGGACAAGCACGGCACCCACGGCGATCGAGGCGGTGTACCAGCGCAGCTGGCCGGTCTCGGTCTTGCTCATGGCGACGTGTCCGCCACGGGCCATCCGAGGAATCAGGCCGATGCTGCGGTCAACCGGATCCTTGCGCAGGATGTGGCTGATCAACAGGTAAGGTTTGACGAACAGCTTGTCGTAGATCCAGTCGAAGCCCCAGGCGGCGAACCACCAGGCCGACAGCACCCGGCCGATGCCGCTGTTGGCAATGGCCGTGACCACGCGCCGCTTGCCCAGGAACAGCACTGCGGCCAGCAGGATGCCGGCGATGGCGATGGCGCCCGAGGCAATTTCCAGGCTGTGCTTGGCTTCACCACCGGCATGACCGGCGCTTTGCGGCAGTACGCCGGCCAGCGGCGGATGAATCCACGCGCCGATGAAGGTCGACAGCACGATCAGCACACCCAGCGGCAGCCAGTGGGAAATCCCGTGGCCAGCGTGGGCTTCGGTCTTGGCTTCGCCGTGGAAGGCGATGAAGATCAGGCGGAAGGTGTACAGCGAGGTCATGAAGGCGCCGACCAGGCCAGCGTACAGCAGGTAGTCGTGGCCACTGGCGAAGGCTTCCCAGAGGATCTCGTCCTTGGAGTAGAAGCCTGCGGTCAGGATCGGCAGCGCGGCCAGGGCGGCACCACCGACCACGAAGCTTGCGTAGGCCAGCGGCAGTTTCTTCCACAGGCCGCCCATCTTGAAGATGTTCTGCTCGTGGTGGCAGGCAACGATCACCGCACCCGAGGCGAGGAACAGCAGCGCCTTGAAGAAGGCGTGGGTCATCAGGTGGAAGATCGCGCCCTCCCAGGCGCCGACACCCAGGGCCAGGAACATGTAGCCGATCTGGCTCATGGTCGAATAGGCCAGGATCCGCTTGATGTCGGTCTGCACCAGCGCGGCGAAGCCGGCCAGTACCAGGGTCACGCCACCGACGATGCCGACCAGATGCAGGATGTCAGGTGCCAGCAGGAACAGGCCATTGGTACGCGCGATCAGGTAGACGCCCGCGGTTACCATGGTTGCGGCGTGGATCAGTGCCGAGACCGGCGTCGGGCCGGCCATCGCGTCGGCCAGCCAGGTCTGCAGCGGCAGCTGGGCGGATTTACCGACCGCACCACCGAGCAGCATCAGCGTGGCCAGGACCATCCAGGTGTCGCCTGCCTGGAATTTCTGCGGCGCCAGCACCAGCAGCTCCTGGATGTTCAGCGTACCGAGTTGGACGAACAGGATGAACAGGCCGATGGCCAGGAACACATCGCCGATGCGGGTAACGATGAAGGCCTTGAGCGCCGCGTTGCCGTTGTTGCGGTTGCTGTAGTAGAAACCGATCAACAGGTACGAGCACAGGCCCACGCCTTCCCAGCCGAAGTAGATGAACAGCAGGTTGTCGCCCAGCACCAGGAACAGCATGCTGGCGATGAACAGGTTGGTGTACGCGAAGAAGCGCGAATAGCCCGCTTCGCCGCGCATGTACCAGGATGCGAACAGGTGGATGAGGAAGCCAACACCGGTGACCACGCCCAGCATGGTGACCGACAGGCCATCCACATAGAGCGTGAAGTCTGGCGCAAAGCCATCCACCGACATCCATTGCCACAGCAGTTGGCTGTAAGCGCCGCCTTCAGGCGGGGCGACGTTGAATTGCCAGATCACGTAGGCCGAGACCGCGGCCGACAGGCCCACGGAACCGACGCCGATCAGCGCCGAGAGGTTCTCCGAGAACCGCCCGCGCGAGAACGACAGCAGCAAAAAGCCGATCAGGGGAAAGACGAAAGTCAGAAAGATCAGGTTCATCCGCGCATCTCACTGGCAGCATCGATGTCGAGAGTGTGGAAGCGGCGATACAGCTGCAGCAGGATCGCCAGGCCAATACTGGCCTCGGCCGCTGCCAGGCTGATCACCAGGATGAACATGATCTGTCCATCCGGTTGCACCCAGCGGCTGCCGGCCACGACGAACGCCAGGGCAGAGGCGTTCATCATGATTTCCAGGCTCATCAGCACGAAAAGAATGTTGCGGCGGACCATCAGGCCGACCAGACCAAGGCAGAACAGAATGCCAGCGACGGCCAGGCCGTGCTCTAGAGGAATTGCAGGCATGTGATTACTCCTTCGCCTCGTTGCGGCCGAGGTGGAACGCCGTAACCGCTGCGGCGAGCAGCAGCATCGAGGCCAGTTCAACCACCAGCAGGTAAGGACCGAACAGGCTGATGCCCACGGCCTTGGCGTCTACCGTGGTGCCGCTGATGCCAGCACCGCTCGGCTCGGCGAACAGCACGTACAGCAGCTCGGCCAGCAGCAGGGCGCCAAGCACCACGGGACCGGCCCAGATGCCTGGACGCAGCCAGCCACGCTCCTGGGCGACCGAAGCCGGTCCCAGGTTGAGCATCATCACCACGAAGACGAACAGCACCATGATGGCGCCGGCATAGGCGATCACTTCCAGGGCGCCGGCAAACGGCGCGCCCAGGGTGAAGAAGATCATCGCCACCGAAATCAGCGAAATGATCAGGTAGAGCAGGGCATGCACAGGGTTGGTGCCGGTCACCACACGAAGGGTGGAGACCACGGCAACCCCGGCTGCGAAGTAGAAAGCGAATTCCATCTTTCTGTCCTTATGGGAGCAAGCTCTTCACGTTGATCGGCTCGGCCTCGTTCTGCGCGGCGCCTTTCGGCTTACCGGCAATGGCCATGCCTGCAACACGGTAGAAGTTGTAGTCAGGGTATTTGCCGGGGCCGGAGATCAGCAGATCTTCTTTCTCGTACACCAGGTCCTGACGCTTGAACTCGGCCATTTCGAAATCCGGAGTGAGCTGGATCGCGGTGGTCGGGCACGCTTCCTCGCACAGGCCGCAGAAAATGCAGCGCGAGAAGTTGATACGGAAAAACTCGGGGTACCAGCGGCCGTCATCGGTTTCGGCCTTCTGCAGCGAAATGCAGCCGACCGGGCACGCCACGGCGCACAGGTTGCAGGCAACGCAGCGCTCTTCGCCATCGGGGTCGCGGGTCAGCACGATACGGCCGCGGTAGCGCGGCGGCAGGTAGACCGGCTCTTCGGGATACTGAAGGGTGTCGCGTTTGCGGAAACCGTGGGAGAACACCATGGCCAGGCTGCGCAGCTGCGTGCCCGTGCCCTTCACGATGTCGCCAATATACTTGAACATGGGTCAAATCCTCACTGGGCCGCAACGGCTGGCGTGTTGTAGAGCACAACAGCAGCGGTCACCAGCAAATTGATCAGGGTCAGCGGCAGGCAGAACTTCCAGCTGAAGTCCATCACCTGGTCATAGCGCGGACGCGGAATGGAAGCGCGCAGCAGGATGAACAGCATGATGAAGAACGCGGTCTTGAGTGCGAACCACAGGAACGGAACCTGTGGCAGCAGGCCGAACGGGCCATGCCAGCCGCCGAAGAACAGGGTCACGAGCAGCGCGGAAATCAGGATGATGCCGATGTATTCGCCGACAAAGAACATGCCCCATTTCATGCCGGCATACTCGATGTGGTAGCCGTCGGCCAATTCCTGCTCTGCCTCTGGCTGGTCGAAGGGGTGACGGTGAGTCACGGCAACGCCTGCGATGAAGAAGGTACAGAAGCCGAAGAACTGCGGAATGATGAACCACAGGTTCTGCGCCTGGTATTCGACGATGTCGCGCATGTTGAACGAGCCTACCTGTACCACCACGCCCATCAGCGCCAGGCCCAGGAACACTTCATACGACACGGTCTGGGCCGAGGCCCGCAGGCTGCCGAGCAACGCGTACTTGTTGTTCGACGACCAGCCGGCAAAGAGCACCGCGTAGACCGACAGGCCGGCCATGGCGAAGAAGAACAGCAGGCCGATGTTCAGGTCCGCCACACCCCAGGTCGGGGTGATCGGGATGACCGAGAAGGCGATCAGCAGCGCGCTCATGGCCACGACCGGCGCCAGGGTGAAGATCATGCGGTCGACGAAGGGCGGGTTCCAGTCTTCCTTGAAGAACATCTTCAGCATGTCGGCTGCGATCTGGAACATGCCGAACGGGCCCACGCGGTTCGGACCATAGCGGTCCTGCCACCAGCCCAGCAGGCGACGCTCGACGAAGCTGAGCAGCGCGCCGCAGACCACCACTGCCAGCAGGACCACGATGGCCTTGACGACGGCGATGATCGCATCCATCACTTCGGGGGTGAACCAGCTCATCGTGCTGCCTCCTGCAGGCCTTCGACGGATGCACCGAAGATGGCGGGAGGAATGCCCGCCAGGCCTTTGGGCAGGGCAACCAGGCCTGCGCCCAGCTCTTCATTGATGCGCAGCGGCAAGCGCAGCGACTGGCCAGCCACCTTCAGGCTGAGCAGCGCGCCTTCGTTGACGCCCAGGCGGTCGGCCTCGGACTTGGCCAGGGCCACGTACGCCTCGGGGATGCGCTCCAGCACAGGCTCGGCGCGCGAGGAGTTCTCTTCGCTGCCGAACAGGTGATAGAACGGCACGGCCTTCCAGGTGCCACGCACTGGGTTGAACGCAGCCGGAATGGCACTGAACCAGCGCAGGCGGTCGCCTTGGGACTCGATCAGGCGCACGCCTGGGTCGCCGGCGCGCAGATGACCACCAACCTCGTCCTGGAACTTGTTCCAGGCCTGTGGCGAGTTCCAGCCCGGGGACCAGGCGAATGGCACCTGCTGGCGCGGCTCGGCGGAGCCCGAGTAGCCTTCCATCGAGAAGGCGAAGGCAGTGTCGCGGTCCTGCGGGGTACGTGGCTCGTGCACGCTGATGTTGGCGCGCATCGCGGTACGGCCCGAGTAGCGCAGCGGTTCGCGCGCCAGCTTCATGCCCTTGATACGGAAGGACGCCGACGGCGCGGCATCGACAATGCCAGACAGCTGCGGTGCGGCTTGGGCGCAGGCGCCGGTGACATGGTCAAGCTGGGTCCAGTCGACCGGCTTGTTCAGCAGGGTTGCACGCAGGGCGTGCATCCACCGCCAGCCTTCATGGACCAGGATGCTGCTGTCCAGGTAGGTAGGGTCGAACACCTGGAAAAAGCGCTGGGCGCGGCCTTCCTGGCTGACCAGGGTGCCATCGCCTTCCGCGAAGGAGGCGGCGGGCAGCACCAGGTGGGCGCGCTCGCTGGTGGCGGTCTGCTGGTGATCGGCAACGATCACCACCTTGGCGGCAGCCAGGGCAGCATCGACCTTGGCGGCCGGCAAGCGGCTGTACAGGTCGTTTTCCAGTACCACGATGGCGTCGGCCTTGCCGCTGATGACAGCGTCCAGCGCGGCATCGGCGGAGTCACCGCCGAGCATGGCCAGGCCGAAGCTGTTGGCTTCCGGCACCACCAGGCTCAGCGAGCCGTTCTTCTCGCGCAGCTTGAGGGCCTTGGCGATGTTGGCCGCGGCTTCGATAAGCGCGGGGGCCGCGAGGGAAGTGCCAGAGACGATCAGCGGACGCTTGGCCGCGACCAGGGCATCGGCGATGCGCTGGGCCAGTGCGATGGCCTCGGCATCGAGGCCAATCACCGCAGGGGCGCTCGGGTCGATGGCGTTGGCCACGGCAAAGCCCAGGCGCGCCAGGTCATCGGGGGCTGCATGCACGCATTCCTCGGCGACGTCATCGAGCTTGGTCTCGGCAAGGCTTGCAATGAACAGCGGGTACTTGGCGTGCTGTCCGATGTTCTTCACGGCAGCGTCGAGCCAAGGCTGCACGCGCATGCCTTCAGCCATTGCCTCGGCCTTGCCCTTGACCGACTGGCGCAGGGCCAGGGCGACGCGGGCGGCGGTCTGGGTCAGGTCTTCGCCGAGGACGAACACGGCGTCATGGTCTTCCATGTCGCGCAGGGTCGGCACAGGCAGCGGGCTGTCGTTGAGCACCTGCAGGGCCAGGCGAACGCGGGCCAGCTCACCGGCTTCCATGCCCGAGTAGAAGTGGTCGGCGCCGACCAGTTCACGCAGGCCGAAGTTGCTTTCGAGACTCGCACGCGGCGAGCCGATGCCGACGATGGTGCGTCCGCGCAACAGGTCTGCGGCCTTGTCGAGGGCAGCGTCGAGGCTCAGCTTGGTGCCGTCCGCCAGCAGTGGCTGCCGTGGACGGTCCTTGCGGTTGACATAGCCGTAGCCAAATCGGCCACGGTCGCACAGGAAGTACTGGTTGACCGAGCCGTTGAAGCGGTTCTCGATACGGCGCAATTCCCCATAACGCTCGCCCGGGCTGATGTTGCAGCCGCTGGAGCAACCATGGCAGATGCTCGGGGCGAACTGCATGTCCCACTTGCGGTTGTAGCGCTCGGAGTGGGTCTTGTCGGTGAATACGCCAGTCGGGCAGACCTCGGTCAGGTTGCCAGAGAACTCGCTCTCCAGCACGCCGTCCTCGACGCGGCCGAAGTACACGTTGTCGTGGGCGCCGAACACACCCAGGTCGGTACCGCCCGCGTAGTCCTTGTAGTAACGCACGCAGCGATAACAGGCGATGCAGCGGTTCATCTCGTGGGCGACGAACGGGCCGAGATCCTGGTTCTGGTGGGTACGCTTGGTGAAACGGTAGCGGCGCTCGTTGTGGCCGGTCATCACCGTCATGTCTTGCAGGTGGCAGTGACCGCCTTCCTCGCACACCGGGCAGTCGTGCGGGTGGTTGGTCATCAGCCATTCGACGACGCTGGCGCGGAACGCCTTGGATTCATCGTCTTCGATGGAAATCCAGGTGCCGTCGGTGGCGGGGGTCATGCAGGACATGACGATGCGCCCGCGGGTGTCGTTTTCGTCGGTGTACTGCTTGACCGCGCATTGCCGACAGGCGCCGACGCTACCGAGCGCCGGGTGCCAGCAGAAATAAGGGATGTCGAGGCCGAGCGACAGACAGGCCTGTAACAGGTTGTCTGCGCCGTTGACTTCGAGCTCTTTGCCGTCTACGTGGATAGTGGCCATGGTTCAAAGTTCTTCGTTGGCCCGCGTGAGCGGGCGTGGCTAATGGAAATCTGTGTGCCTGCGGCTCGCCCGGAATTCTTCTGGCAAGCGGTGCAGGCCGCGGGTGGCACGGACCACCCGCGTTTCAATGCTTAGGCGCCGACCACAATCGGCCTGGCCAGGTCCGGGCGCGGGGCGGCGCTGCCAGTGGCAGCGATGCCGGCCTCGAACTCCGGACGGAAATACTTGATCGCGCTGCCCAGTGGCTCGACCGCGCCTGGCGCATGCGCACAGAACGTCTTGCCTGGGCCGAGGAAGCCCACCAGGCCCAGCAGGGTCTCGATGTCGCCTTGCTGGCCCTGGCCTTTCTCGAGGGCGCGCAGGAGCTTGACGCTCCATGGCAGGCCGTCGCGGCACGGGGTGCAGAAGCCACACGACTCGCGGGCGAAGAATTCTTCCATGTTGCGCAGCAAGGACACCATGTTGACGCTGTCGTCCACCGCCATGGCCAGGCCTGTACCCATCCGGGTGCCGACCTTGGCGATGCCGCCTGCATACATCTGCGCGTCCAGGTGCTCGGGCAACAGGAAACCGGTACCGGCGCCGCCTGGCTGCCAGCACTTGAGCCTGAAGCCATCGCGCATGCCGCCGGCGTAGTCCTCGAAGAGCTCGCGGGCGGTGACGCCGAATGGCAGCTCCCACAAGCCTGGGTTCTTCACCTTGCCGGAGAAGCCCATAAGCTTGGTGCCATGGTCTTCGCTGCCTTCGCGGGCCAGCGACTTGTACCAGTCGTTGCCATTGCCGACGATGGCCGGCACGTTGCACAGCGTCTCGACGTTGTTCACGCAGGTCGGCTTGCCCCACACGCCGACGGCGGCAGGGAAGGGTGGCTTGGAGCGCGGGTTGGCGCGGCGGCCTTCGAGCGAATTGATCAGCGCGGTTTCTTCACCGCAGATATAACGCCCTGCGCCGGTATGGACGAACAGCTCGAAGTCGAAACCGCTGCCCAGGATGTTCTTGCCCAGCAAGCCAGCGGCCTTGGCTTCCTCGACCGCACGGTTGAGGTTGCGGGCGGCGGTGGTGTACTCGCCCCGCAGGAAGATGTAGCCGCGGTAGGCCTTGAGCGCACGGGCGCTGATCAGCATGCCTTCGATCAGCAGATGGGGCTGCTGCTCCATCAGCATGCGGTCTTTCCAGGTGTTGGGCTCCATTTCATCCGCGTTGCACAGCAAGTAGCGGATATCCATGGATTCGTCTTTGGGCATCAGGCCCCATTTGACGCCAGTCGGAAAGCCCGCGCCGCCACGGCCCTTGAGGCCGGAGTCTTTCACGGCCTGGACGATATCGTCCTGGGACATCTGCGCGAACGCCTTGCGCGCGGCGGTGTAGCCGTCCTTGGCCTGGTACTCGTCGAGCCACACGGGCTCGCCGTCGTCACGCAGGCGCCAGGTCAGGGGATGGGTCTCGGCGCTTCGCGCAATGCGGTTGGCCGGGCCGAAGGAAGTGATGGTCATGCGTAGCCCTCCAGCAGTTTGGAAACGCCAGCAGGCTGCACGTCGCCAAAGGTGTCGTCATCGATCATCAGCGCCGGGGCCTTGTCGCAGTTGCCCAGGCAGCACACCGGCAGGAGGGTGAAACGCCCATCCGCAGTGGTCTGGCCCAGGCCGATGCCCAGTTCGTCCTGGATCTGGCTGACCACCGACTCGTGGCCGCCGATGTAGCAGACCATGCTGTCGCAGACGCGGATGATGTGCCGGCCGACCGGCTGGCGGAAGATCTGGCTGTAGAACGTGGCCACGCCTTCGACATCGCTGGCCGGGATGCCAAGCACCTCGCCAATGGCGTAGATAGCGCCGTCAGGCACCCAGCCGCGTTGCTTCTGAACGATCTTCAGGGCTTCGATGGACGCCGCGCGCGGGTCCTCGTAGTGGTGCATCTCGTGCTCGATGGCCGAGCGCTCGGTTTCGCTCAGGGCGAAACGGTCGGTTTGGATAAGCGTGCTGTTCATGCTTAGCGGTCCACGTCAGCCATAACGAAGTCGATACTGCCCAGGTACGCGATAAGGTCCGCGACCATGCTGCCCTTGATCACCGAAGGGATCTGCTGCAGGTGCGGGTAGCTCGGGGTGCGGATCCGGGTGCGGTAGCTCATGGTGCCGCCGTCGCTCGTCAGGTAGTAACTGTTGATGCCCTTGGTCGCCTCGATCATCTGGAAGGACTCGTTGGCCGGCATGACCGGGCCCCACGAAACCTGCAGGAAGTGGGTGATCAGGGTCTCGATGTGCTGCAGCGTGCGCTCTTTGGGCGGCGGCGTGGTCAGCGGGTGATCCGCCTTGTACGGGCCTTCCGGCATGTTGCGCATGCACTGGTCGATGATGCGGATGCTCTGGCGCATCTCCTCGACACGGACCATGCAGCGGTCATAGGCATCGCCGTTGTGGGCCAGTGGCACTTCGAACTCGAAGTTCTCGTAGCCCGAGTACGGGCGGGCCTTGCGCAGGTCGAAGTCCAGGCCGGTGGAACGCAGGCCGGCACCGGTGACGCCCCAGGCCAGGGCCTCCTTGGTGTTGTACTGGGCGACGCCGATGGTGCGGCCCTTGAGGATGCTGTTCTGCAGGGCAGCCTTGGTGTATTCGTCGAGGCGCTTTGGCAGCCAGTCCACGAAGTCCTTCACCAGTTTTTCCCAGCCGCGCGGCAGGTCGTGGGCCACGCCACCGATGCGGTACCAGGCCGGGTGCAGGCGGAAGCCGGTGATGGCTTCGATCACGGTGTAGGCGCGCTGGCGGTCGGTGAAGGTGAAAAACACCGGGGTCATGGCGCCCACGTCCTGGATATAGGTACCCAGGAACAGCAGGTGGCTGGTGATGCGGAAGAACTCGGCGAGCATGACGCGGATCACGTCGACCTTCTGCGGCACCTTGATGCCCGCCAGCTTCTCGACCGCCATTACGTACGGCAGGTTGTTCATCACCCCGCCGAGGTAGTCGATGCGGTCGGTGTAGGGAATGAAGCTGTGCCAGGACTGGCGCTCGGCCATCTTCTCGGCGCCACGGTGGTGGTAGCCGATGTCCGGTACGCAGTCGACGATCTCTTCGCCGTCCAGCTGCAGGACGATGCGGAAGGCACCGTGGGCCGATGGGTGGTTAGGGCCCAGGTTGAGGAACATGTAGTCCTCGTTGGCGCCCTGGCGCTTCATGCCCCAGGCTTCGGGGTTGAAACGCGCGGATTCTTCCTCGAGCTGCTGCTTGGCCAGGGTCAGGCTGAACGGATCGAACTCGGTCGCCCGTGCCGGGTAGTCCTTGCGCAGCGGGTGACCTTCCCAGGTCGGCGGCATCATGATGCGGGTCAGATGCGGGTGGCCGGCAAAGTCGATGCCGAACATGTCCCAGACTTCGCGCTCGTACCAGTTGGCGTTGGGCCAGATGCCGGTCACGGTCGGCAGGTTCAGGTCACCCTCGCTCAGGGCCACCTTGATCATCACGTCGCTGTTGCGCTCCACCGAAAGCAGGTGGTAGAAAACGCTGAAGTCGGCGCCCGGCAGGCCGCGGCGCTGGGTCCGCAGGCGCTCGTCGACGCCGTGCAGGTCGTACAGCATGCTGTACGGCTTGGCCACGTTGCGCAGGAAGGTCAATACCTCAACCAGCTTGGCACGGGTCACCCACAGCACCGGCATGCCGGTACGGGTTTCCTGGGCGACGAACGCCTGCGGGCCAAATTTGTTGTTGAGTTCGACGACCACATCCTGGTCGTCAGCCTTGTAAGGCGGAATATAAATAGCGGTGTCCGCTGTCATGGTCTCGGTCGCTTTCGGTCAACGTAGAGAATGAAGCCAGGCCGCCGGCTCGAAGGAACGGGCGGCAGGTCGCTGGATCAGACTTCGTCGGGGCTGCGCAGGTTGGTGACCTGGATGCGCTGTTCACGGCGTTGCTCTTTCTGCGACGGCATCTCGGCACGGTAAATGCCTTGATCACCGACGACCCACGAAAGAGGACGACGCTCCTGGCCAATCGATTCCTGCAACAGCATCAGGCCTTGCAGGAAGGCTTCAGGGCGCGGCGGGCAGCCAGGCACGTAGACATCCACGGGGAGGAACTTGTCGACCCCCTGAACGACCGAGTAGATGTCATACATGCCACCGGAGTTGGCGCACGAACCCATGGAGATGACCCACTTGGGCTCGAGCATCTGCTCGTACAGGCGCTGGATGATCGGCGCCATCTTGATGAAGCACGTACCGGCGATGACCATGAAATCGGCCTGGCGCGGCGAAGCCCGGATGACTTCGGCGCCGAAGCGGGCGATGTCGTGGGGCGCCGTGAAGGCCGTGGTCATTTCCACGTAGCAGCAGGAGAGGCCGAAGTTGTACGGCCACAGGGAGTTCTTGCGACCCCAGTTGACCGCGCCCCGCAGAACATCTTCGAGCTTGCCCATGTAGATGTTCTTGTGGACCTGGTCCTCTAGCAGCGAATCGGAGACGGTTTCCCGGTCTCCGACTGGATACTGCTCGTTAGGCGCGTCCGGATCGATTCTGGTGAGATTGTATTGCATTGCCAAAGCCTCATTGTTTCAGCTTCGCTTGCCGCTTGCGACGACCCACGGGAGCCCAATCGAGCGCCCCGACCCGCCAAAGGTAGACAAGACCTGCCAACAGAATTGCTATGAAAACGAGAGCTTCGACGAATCCGGTCCAGCCGCTTTCGCGGACGGACACAGACCATGCAAAGAGAAAGAGGGCTTCGATATCGAAGATCACGAACAGCATCGCGACCAGATAGAATTTGGCGGACAGGCGCAGGCGGGCGGTGCCCACGGGCAACATGCCGGATTCGAACGGTTCGTTCTTGCTGCGGCCCCAGGCCTTGCTGCCGAGCAGGCTGGACAGGCCGAGCATGAAGGCGCACAGGCCAACGACACCGAGGAGGAAGATGGCAAAGCCCCAGTTGTGGGCGATCAGTCCTGTCGAATCGGGCATGCTGGTAGTCCTTGTACAGAGGCCGGGCTCTGCGTCTAGAAAGAAGTAAAGCAGTGACGAAATGTCGCAGCGCAATCAATCGCGCTGATTTTATGGGTAAAGCGTTGGCAAGTAAAATTTCTGTCGCAAATTTATTCGAAGGTATAAGAAGAAAAGACTCGCGTAACTGCCTGAGAGCCTTGGTTTTTGGGCGTTTGGCAAGGTTTCGTCAAATATGTTTCTCGCAGGATGTAACAACACCTTACTTCCGTAATGATAATTAATATCATTACGCTTTGAGTGGGGTTGCTAGTTGCTTTCTGCGGTCGAAAGTTGAGGGTGCGGCGCCGTGGTACTTGCCAAAGCTCGATTGGCAGGTTCTACCCCTTCTGGACCACGCCTGCACCGTTCTGGATCAATGTTTTTTCAATGGGTGTGAATAAGAGCATAGACGGTGGCCGCCTCCTTCGCGCAGCGAAGGGCGGCGCCACAAAGGAAAAGGCCCGGCCTCATTGCAAGGCCGGGCCCTCTGGGCTGATCACACTCAGTGGAACTGCTCTTCCTCCGTCGAGCCGGTCAGCGCCGTCACCGACGAAGCCCCACCCTGGATCACGGTGGTCATGTCGTCGAAGTACCCCGTGCCCACTTCCTGCTGGTGCGCCACGAAGGTGTATCCCTTGCTTGCGTCGGCGAACTCCTGCTCCTGCAGCTTGACGTAGGCGGTCATGTCGTTGCGGGCGTAGTCGTGTGCCAAGTTGAACATGCCGTGCCACATGTTGTGGATGCCGGCCAGGGTGATGAACTGGTGCTTGTAGCCCATGGCGGACAGCTCGCGTTGGAATTTGGCGATGGTCGCGTCATCCAGGTTCTTCTTCCAGTTGAAGGAAGGCGAGCAGTTGTACGACAGCAGCTGGTCCGGGTACTCCTTCTTGATCGCCTCGGCAAAGCGGCGGGCTTCGTCCAGGTCGGGCTTGGCGGTTTCGCACCAGATCAGGTCGGAGTACGGCGCGTAGGCCAGGCCGCGGGCAATGGCCTGGTCAAGGCCGGCGCGCACCTTGTAGAAGCCCTCGCGGGTACGCTCGCCCAGCACGAACGGCTGGTCATACGGGTCGCAGTCGCTGGTCAGCAGGTCGGCGGCGTTGGCGTCGGTACGGGCCAGGATGATAGTCGGCACTCCGGCGACGTCGGCCGCCAGGCGGGCAGCTACCAGCTTTTGCACGGCTTCCTGGGTCGGTACCAGAACCTTGCCGCCCATGTGACCGCACTTCTTGACCGAGGCGAGCTGGTCTTCGAAGTGCACGCCCGCGGCGCCCGCCTCGATCATGTTCTTCATCAGCTCATAGGCGTTGAGCACACCGCCGAACCCAGCTTCAGCGTCGGCGACGATCGGCGCGAAGTAGTCGACGTAGCCCTCGTCGCCTGGGTTCTTGCCGGCTTTCCACTGGATCTGGTCGGCGCGGCGGAACGAGTTGTTGATGCGCTTGACCACGGTGGGCACCGAGTCCACCGGGTACAGCGACTGGTCCGGGTACATGGACTCGGCCGAGTTGTTGTCGGCGGCCACTTGCCAGCCAGACAGGTAGATGGCCTGGATGCCGGCCTTCACCTGCTGGACTGCCTGGCCGCCAGTAAGGGCGCCCATGCAGTTGACGAAATCCTTATCGGGACGGAAGGAAGGGTGGGCACCTTGGGTGACCAGCTTCCACAGCTTCTCTGCACCTGCCCGGGCCAGAGTGTGCTCTGGTTGCAGCGAGCCACGCAGGCGGACGACATCAGCGGCGGTATAGGTACGGGTCACGCCTTTCCAGCGCGGGTTTTCGGCCCAGTCTTTCTCAAGGGCTGCAATTTGCTGTTCGCGTGTCAGTGCCATGGAAAATAACCTCGTCGCATCGGTCTTGGGTAGAGGGTGCTCAACACTTGCAATGCGGCTCGAAGGCCCTGTCCAGGGCCCTTGATCAGCAGGGAGCGGGGCCATCATGCCTTCGCCAAAAGAGGTCGTCAAATGTTTTGTAGTGCTTTTTTGCTGGCACTACATCTTTGGTCTAATGCGACTTGGTGGTCATTTTGAAGGCCTCTGGTCGAGGCCTTGAAGTGCCTGGATCAGTCCAGGGCGTCGACCTTGATGCGCAATGTCATGTTATCGCCGCGCTGGGTACTGTAGCTGCGGCTCGACCCGCTGCGATCTGCCTGGCTTTGCCGGTTGAATCCGGCAACGGTGATCCATTCGCCAAGCGGTCCTCTCACAGTCGTGTCGGTACTTTGCACGTTCACTACATCAGCACGTTCCGGGTTTATCCGGTCATTATTGGTGCTGATCGCGACCTCGGCGGTGTCTCCATCAAGGTTCGCGGTAACGTAGAAGCCTTGTGTCACGTTGCGGTATTCGGTGTAGCTCTGCATGCCGCCGTAGCCGTCCGGACTGCTGCTGGTGACGGGCACGCTCTGGCCGACCTGGATCAGCGCCGGCTTGCCCTCGATGGCCTGTACCTGCATCAGTCCGCCATCACGGTTGGTGGTGCCATAGCGTATGACACGGCCCTTGCCATGGGTGTCCTGGACGTTGCTGTCGGTGTTGTCGACGCTGATCATCAGGCGTCGCGGAAGTACATCGGGCGCGGCCTGGGCCGCAAAGGTAGTCGCGAGCAGCAGGGAAGCGAGGAGGGGGCGTGAGCGCATGGCGAGGTCTCCACAAGTGATGTAGACATGATCGCAGATCACTGGGGCCTGTGCGGGCCTCTTCGCTGGCAAGCAACCACCACCTGAACCTTTGCCGCGCAGGCACAGTCGCAACATGACCTGCCCCCACGGTCGCCGCCCCATGAAAGGTCTCGTCCTGCTGGTCTGCCTGCTCATGCCCTCGCTCGCTGCGGCTGACACCCTGCGCATCAAGCACCTGCAACGTTGTGGCGACCTGCTAGCCCAGGACTCGCCACGCTGGTGCCTGGATACCGAGGGCCTCGGCCAGACGACGCCCACGGTCTGGCTCGGCGAGCGGCGCCTGGCCCAGGACCGCATCCAGCGCCACGGTGATCAACTGCAGCTGGAGCTTGCCAAGGCAGCCACGCACAGCGCCCCGCTCTGGCTGGAAGCCGGCAACCAGCGCAGCAACCCGGTCTGGCTCACCCAGCGCTCCAGCCATGTGGTCGCTGCCGGCCCTGATGAAGTGGCCAAGAACATGGACGGCCTGACCACCTACCTCGATCTGGTCAGTCTGTTGATCGAAGAACAGCATGACGGCCTGCAGGAAGCCCGCCGCATTGCCGAGAAGTACGGCGCCAAGGTAGTGGGCGCGATCCCGCCCTTGAACGTCTACCAGCTGCGCCTGCCCGCCCGTGACCTGGAGCAGCGCGATGCGTTGATCCTGCGCATGGGCAGCGAAACCAGTGTCGATGCGGTGGTTGTCGAAGAGTCCGCGCCCGAGCGGGGCGAGGAGGGCGAGCCCCGTCCGGCCGGGACAGCCAGCCAGGATGATGAGTGGGCCGCCAATCGCTTCACGGATGCCCTCTACTACTACCAGAGGCGCATCCCCGCCTCCAGGGTGCCCGTGCAGCCGATACGGATTGGCGTGATCGAGCGTGATATCGATTTCGACACGCCGGCTTTCAGTGCATACCGGAACAGCTGCACGGCAGGTCAGACCTGCGTCTATGCGCGCGATGGCAATCGAGCCGACGGCCATGGCAGCCATGTCACGGGCATCCTTGCGGCGAAAGGCGAGGGCACCGAGGGTGGTTTTCTGACTGGCCTAGGCCCCTCCAGCCCAGGCTTCGAGGTCATTGTCGAACGCAACTCCGATGCCGGCATCACCGCCAACGTCGCAGCGTCCGTGAACCTCGTGGAAGACGGTGTGCGGGTGCTCAACTGGAGTTGGGGCATCCATCGCGTCGGCGCCCGCAACATCGAAGGGGACGAGGTCGACTCGCTGGTCCGCTCGGGCCTGGCCATGAGCGGGTACGAGGAGCTGCTCGAGGAGTTCTTCCTGTGGCTGCGAAAGGAGCATCCTGATGTTCTGGTGATCAACTCGGCAGGCAATGGCGCTTCGTGGTCCGGCACGGACGAATACCGGCTGCCCTCGTCCTTCGTCACCGAGCAGTTGCTGGTGGTCGGCGGTCACCAGCGCAGCGACCGGTCAACGCCGGTCCAGGATCCGTCACATGTAGTCAAGCGCACCCGCTCGAACATCGACATGCGCGTGGACATCAGCGCCGCCGCCTGCATTCGTGCCGCCGCCGACAAGGACGCGCACTGCGGCACCTCCTACGCAACCCCGCTGGTGACCGCTACCGTGGCCACCATGTTGTCGATCAATCCGCGACTGACCCCCGAACAGATACGCATGCTGCTAAGGCGCAGCGCCCTGACGATGGGCACAGAACAGGACTTCGAAGCCATGGACGCCGAAGACCTGACCGCGCCGATCCTGCCCTCCGAGCGCAACGGCTTGCTGCATCACCCGGACCTCGGCCGCTCGGCCCGGCTGGACATGCAGCGCGCGCTGGACCTGGCCGTGCAGAGTCGTGAGCGGGTGCGCTGAGGCGTGTGCGGCTGGCCCGCACCAGACAAATTCCGTAACATCCCCGCTCTTTTTTCCCGTCCGGGCTACTGCTGCCCGGGACACGCCACAGGATCCGCATGAAACCAGCCCGCCTCCGCGCCGACGTGCTTGCCGGCCTCACCACCTCCTTCGCGCTGGTGCCCGAGTGCATCGCCTTCGCCCTTGTCGCCCACCTCAACCCGCTGATGGGTCTGTACGGCGCCTTCATCATCTGCACCCTCACCGCGCTGTTCGGCGGTCGCCCGGGCATGATTTCCGGCGCGGCCGGCTCAATGGCGGTGGTGATCGTCGCGCTGGTAGTGCAGCACGGCGTGCAATACCTGCTGGCCACGGTGCTGCTGGGCGGGGTACTGATGATGCTGTTCGGCCTGCTGCGCCTGGGCAAGCTGGTGCGCCTGGTGCCTTATCCGGTGATGCTCGGCTTCGTCAACGGTCTGGCGATCGTCATTGCCCTGGCCCAGCTGGAGCATTTCAAGGCTGGCGAGCACTGGCTGAGCGGGACGTCGCTGTACCTGATGCTGGGCCTGGTCGCCTTGACCATGTTCATCGTCTATGTGCTCCCGCGCCTCACCCGTGCCGTACCCCCGGCGTTGGTGGCCATACTCGGTGTCGGCCTGCTGGTGTACCTGTTCGACCTGCCGACGCGTACCTTGGGCGACATGGCTCACATTGCCGGTGGCCTGCCACAGCTGGCCTGGCCCGAGCTGCCTTGGAGCCTGGAAACGCTGAAGATCATCGCCCCGTACGCGGTGCTCATGGCCATGGTCGGGCTACTGGAAACCCTCCTGACCCTCAACCTGACCGACGAAATCACTGAAAGCCGCGGCTTTCCCGATCGTGAATGCGTGGCGTTGGGCGCGGCCAACATGGTGTCGGGGCTGTGTGGCGGCATGGGCGGCTGCGCAATGATTGGTCAGACTGTGATCAACCTCAGCTCCGGTGGCCGTGGTCGCGTCTCGGGTGTCGTGGCGGGAGTCATGATCCTGCTGTTCGTGCTGTTCTTGTCGCCGTTGATCGAGCGCATCCCACTGGCGGCGCTGGTCGGGGTGATGTTCGTGGTTGCCCAGCAGACGTTTGCATGGGCCTCGCTGCGGGTACTGCACAAGGTGCCGGTCAGTGACGTCCTGGCGATCATCGCAGTAACGGTGGTGACCGTGTTTACGGACCTGGCCACCGCCGTGCTGTTCGGGATCGTCATCGCGGCGGTCAATTTCGCCTGGCAGCACGCGCGCGAGCTGTATGCCGACAGTCACTTGGACGAAGAGGGCGGCAAGGTCTACCAGATACACGGGACGCTGTTCTTTGCCTCGAGCACGCCTTTTCTCAACCAGTTCGACCCGGCAAACGACCCGGCACGGGTAACGCTGGATTGCCGGCACCTGAGTTTTGTCGACTATTCGGCGGTTGCCGCGCTGCAGACCTTGCGCGAGCGCTATGCAAAAGCCGGTAAGCACCTGCGGGTGGTACACCTTTCGGAGCGGTGCCGTCAGTTGCTGCGCCGGGCCGGCGAGCACGGTTGATGCCATGGGGGGCCGATAGCCTTCAGCCTATCCCCCCCGATTCTTCTTCACGATCGCCTCCGCAATATTGCCCGGCGCTTCCGAGTACTTTGTGAACTCCATCGAATAGCTCGCCCGCCCCTGGGTCATCGAGCGCATGTCGGTGGAGTAGCCGAACATTTCGCCCAGTGGCACTTCAGCGCGAATGACCTTGCCCGCAGGGCTGTCCTCCGAGCCCTGTATCAGACCGCGACGGCGGCTGAGGTCGCCCATGATGTCGCCCAGGTAATCCTCGGGGGTGACCACCTCGACCTTCATCACCGGCTCCAGCAACACTGCGCCGCCTTTTTGCGACAACTGCTTCGTGGCCATTGAGGCGGCAATCTTGAAAGCCATCTCGTTGGAGTCGACGTCGTGGTATGAGCCGTCGAACACGGCGGCTTTCAGGCCAATCAGCGGATAGCCAGCGAGCACACCGTTGCGCATCTGCTCCTCGATGCCTTTCTGGATCGCCGGGATATACTCGCGCGGCACCACACCGCCGACGACCTCGTTGATGAACTCAAGTCCTTCCTTGCCCTCCTCGCCAGGGGCGAAGCGGATCCAGCAATGCCCATACTGGCCGCGCCCGCCGGACTGGCGGACGAACTTGCCCTCGATCTCGCAGGTGTTGCGGATCTTCTCGCGGTAGGCCACCTGCGGCTTGCCGATATTGGCCTCGACCCCGAATTCGCGGCGCATGCGGTCGACGATGATATCCAGGTGCAGCTCGCCCATGCCGGAAATGATGGTCTGCGCGGTCTCCTCGTCAGTCTTGACCCTGAACGACGGGTCTTCCTGGGCCAGCTTGCCCAGGGCAATGCCCATTTTCTCCTGGTCCGCCTTGGTCTTCGGCTCGACGGCCACGGAAATTACCGGGTCGGGAAAGTCCATGCGTTCCAGGATGATCGGCTTGTTCAGGTCGCACAGGGTGTCGCCCGTGGTCACGTCCTTCATGCCGATCAAGGCAGCGATGTCGCCCGCGCACACGGCCTTGATCTCGGCGCGCTGGTTGGCGTGCATCTGCACCATGCGCCCGACGCGCTCCTTCTTGCCCTTGACCGAGTTGAGCACCGCATCGCCGGAGCTCAATACCCCCGAGTAGACGCGGGCGAACGTCAGGGTGCCGACAAAGGGATCCGTGGCGATCTTGAACGCCAGGGCCGAGAACGGCTCGTTATCGTCGGCGTGGCGTTCGAGGTGCTTGTCTTCGTGGTCCGGGTCGGTGCCGTTGATCGCCGGGACTTCGCTGGGTGCCGGCAGATAGTCGATCACCGCATCGAGCATCAGCGGCACGCCCTTGTTCTTGAACGATGACCCCAGGATGGTCGGCACGATTTCGTTGGCCAGCGTACGCTGGCGCAGGCCGGCCTTGATCTGCTCAATGCTCAGGTCCTGCCCTTCGAGGTAGAGCGTCATGAGCTCGTCGTTGGCTTCCGCCGCGGCCTCGATCATATGGGCGCGCCATTCGTCGGCCAGGGCCTGCAGTTCGGCAGGGATCGGCTCTTCGCGATAGCTGGTGCCCTGGTCGGCATCGTTCCAGTAGATGGCCTTCATCTTCACCAGGTCGACCTGGCCGATGAACTGCTCCTCGGCGCCAATGGCCAGCTGGATCGGTACCGGATGATGCCCCAGGCGCTGGTCGATCTGCTTGACCACGCGCAGAAAGTCCGCGCCCTGGCGGTCCATCTTGTTGATATAGGCCAGGCGCGGTACGTGGTACTTGTTGGCCTGGCGCCACACTGTCTCGGACTGCGGTTCGACCCCGTCAGCGCCGCTGAACACCACCACGGCGCCGTCGAGCACCCGCAGCGATCGCTCCACCTCGATGGTGAAGTCGACGTGGCCGGGAGTGTCGATGATATTGAATCGGTACTTGTCGGCGAACTGCTTGGCCGAGCCCTGCCAGAACGCCGTCGTGGCTGCCGAAGTGATGGTGATGCCGCGTTCCTGCTCCTGCGCCATCCAGTCCATCGTTGCCGCGCCATCATGCACCTCGCCCATCTTGTGGTTCACGCCGGTGTAGAACAGGATGCGTTCAGTGGTAGTGGTCTTGCCGGCATCCACATGGGCGACGATGCCAATGTTGCGGTAGAGCTCGATGGGGGTTGTGCGGGCCATGATGGAATCACCTTCGGGTGAAATGCGCGGCAGTGGTTTCCCCAAGGTAGCAGAGGCAGATGATCCTGCTGACCGATTCGTGTCGCGCTTTGTCGAATGCATGGAGAACAGCGCATGACCCTTCGGATACCGCTTGAAACCTGGTGCCGGGAGCACCCCGTAATCGCCGATCTGGCGCGGCATGCGCCGGTGACCTGGTTCAATCCGGCCGTAGCCCCGAGCGCCGAGGCGCTTGCGGATGTGCCGCTGGGCACGTCCGATATCGCCGACGCCAGCGAACGCCTGGCGCGGTTCGCGCCGTTCATCGCCTCGGCATTTCCCGAGACGGCTGCCAGGCAGGGCGTGATCGAATCGCCACTGCTGCCGATCCCCCAGCTGCAAGCGGCGCTCTGCGACGAACTGGACATCGAGCCGAGTGGCAGTCTGTGGCTCAAGGCCGACAACCTCCTGCCGATATCGGGTTCGATCAAGTCCCGTGGTGGTATCTACGAAGTGCTCAAGCACGCCGAAGACCTGGCCTTGGCTGGCGGCCTGCTGCAACCGGGCGATGACTACAGCCTGCTCGACAGCGAACGGGCGCGCACCTTTTTTGGCCAGTACGCCATTGCGGTCGGTTCGACCGGCAATCTCGGCCTGTCGATCGGCGTCATGGGCGCGCGCCTGGGTTTCAGGACCACCGTGCACATGTCGGCCGATGCCCGGCAATGGAAAAAGGACCGGCTACGCAGTTGTGGCGTACAAGTGCGGGAGTACAGCGCCGATTTCAGCGTGGCCGTGGCTGAAGGCCGGCGCGAAGCCGACGGCGATCCCCATTGCCACTTCGTCGACGACGAATATTCCACCGACCTGTTTCTCGGCTATGCAGTCGCGGCCGAGCGGTTGCGCGGGCAGCTGGCACAGGCTGGGATTCTGGTCGACGCCGAGCATCCGCTGTTCGTCTATCTCCCCTGCGGCGTAGGCGGCAGTCCAGGCGGCGTGACCTTTGGCCTGAAGCAGGCCTTTGGCGATGCGGCGCATTGCCTGTTCGCCGAGCCGAGCCATTCGCCGTGCATGCTGCTCGGGGTCTATACCGGATTGCATGAGCAGGTGTCGGTATATGACTTCGGCCTGGACAACCACACCGCCGCCGATGGCCTGGCGGTGGGGCGGCCGTCCGGTTTTGTCGGGCGAGCCGTGGAGCGCCTGGTCGATGGGTACTACACGGTCAGCGATGCAGAGCTGTTTCGTCTGCTGGCGCTGGCACAGCTGAGCGAAGGACTGGTGCTTGAGCCCTCGGCGCTGGCGGGGGTCCCGGGCATGGGCCGTGTGCTGCAGGAGACGCAGGGTTATCGGCAGCGGCTGGGTTTGGGCGAAGCGGACATGGCCAAGGCCACTCACCTGGTCTGGGCGACGGGCGGCAGCATGGTGCCGCAGGATGAAATGAATACCTACCTGGAGAAGGGCAGGGCGTTGCTGCATGGGCGCCAGGGGTATTGAGCCGCGCTGGCGCGCATCGCCGGCCTGTCAGTCGACCTGGGCTTGCATCAGCCACTGGCCGTCCACTTCACGCGCCAGGCCACTGGCTGGCAGCAGGGCCAGCAGGCGCGGGTGCAGTGAGTAGTCGGTGAAGGTCTTGACGGTGGACAGGTCGAGCACGCCGATCGGGTTCAGCTCGGCCTTGGTGTAGGACAGCCAGGCCTTCTTCAGGACCATCAGCACATCGCTGCCAGCGGTGTTGGCAAAACGCCGGTGCAGTGGGCGGCCATCGAGGCTGAAGCTGTGTCGATGGGTGTAGGTGCTCTCGTCGCCGCCGCTTTCATGGCAGCGGTTGCAGCGGCAGGCGCCGTCGCCGAAGGCATTGCGCAGGTAGTTGTTGAAGTCCACCACCGGCTTGAGGCTCAGGCGTTTGTCGACCTCGAACAGGTCGGCGATCAGGGGTTGTTCGGCGCTCACTCGGCGGTCCTCGTTGGGTGTGGCAGTTGACGGCGGGCACCTTAACAGCCTGGGTGGGCCAAGGCTATGTCGGGGTGGGACATCTCGTCGATCGCGACACAAGACGCTCCTCCAGTTACCCTACGCACCTCAGGCGCACCGGGCGCCCATTTTTCCTGCCGTTGGAGTCAATGCATGTACAACTACACAGCCACCGTAACCGTCAGCAACGAGGGGAGCGGCGAGGTCGAAGCGGTGGAGAACCTCAATCAGCGCATTGGCCTGGAAGCGGTCACCGAGACCCTGAAAAAGGTGCACTTCATCGGCACCCTGGCCGCGCCGGACAAGGCTAGCCATATCTGCGTCACCCTTGACAACGGCTTGACCTACTACGGGCCGATCGTCAACGGCCACGCCGAGCTCGAAGGCGGCTGGATCGCCTTCGAGAACGACATGCTCACCCCTGAGGAGCTGGGCCTCTAAGGCCTAGTCCAGGCGGGCCAGGCAGCGTTCCAGGATGTCCAGGCCCTCCTCGAGCACCTGCGGCTCGGTGGTCAGAGGTGCCAGCAGCCGAATGATGTGCCGCGCCTTGCCGCTGGGCATCAGCAGCAGCCCCGCGTCACGTGCCAATTGCAGCAGCTGGGCCAGTTGCGCGGGCGCTGGGCTGCCATCGGCGTCGACCAGCTCGATGCCGCGCATGGCACCGACGCCTGTCAGCCGCCCTAGCCACGGCGACAGGTTGCCAGCCTTCCAGCGTGCATGGCGGGAAACAATCGCCTGCTCCTGCCGTTCGCCCCAGGTGGCAAGGTTGTCGTCGGTCATTTGCGCAAGGCTCGCCAGGGCTGCAGCACACGCGATGGGATTGCCCGAATAGGTGCCGCCCAGGCCGCCCTTGGGCAAGCTTCCCAGCACCTCCCTGCGGCCGACCACCGCACCCAGTGGCATGCCGCCGGCCAGGCTCTTGGCCAGGAGCAAGAGGTCGGGTTCGATGCCCAGTCTCGGGAATGCGAAGCGCTGGCCGGTACGGCCGAATCCTGACTGGATCTCGTCGATGATGATCAGGATTCCGTGGCTGTCACAGAAGCGTCGCAGGGCCTGGGCGAAGTCCGGTTCCATCGCCAGGAAGCCGCCTTCGCCCTGCACGGGTTCGAAAATGAACGCCGCCACGTCTTCCACGGCGATCTCAACGCTGAACAGCCGCTCCATTGCCTTGAGCGCCTGTTCGGTGGTCACGCCGGTATCCGCGCTGGGGTAGGGCAGGTGATACACCGGGCCCGGTAGCTCGCCGACCCGCTGCTTGTACGGTGCAACCTTGCCATTCAGGTTCAGGGTCGCCAGCGTGCGTCCATGGAAGCCGCCGTCGAAGGCGATGATCGCCCGCTTGCCAGTGGCGCCGCGAGCCACCTTCAGGGCGTTTTCCGCTGCTTCCGCGCCGCTGTTGGTGAGCATCCCGGCCATGGGGTAGCTGAGTCCGACGAACTGCTCGAGGCGTTGCATCAACTGCAGGTAGGGTTCATGGGGCGCGGCATTGAACGCGTAATGGGTCAGGCGTGATGCCTGGACCTGGATCGCCTCGACGACCGCAGGGTTGCAGTGGCCCAGGTTGAGCACGCCGATACCACCGACAAAGTCGATGTAGCGTTTGCCAGCGGTATCCCACACTTCGGCGTTGCGGCCATGGGAAAGTGTGATCGGGTGAACTATGCCGATGGACTGGCTGATACTTTCCTGATTCATGCGCACGCATACCTTGTTCGAGTTTCTTATTATCCAAGCGCGTCGAGCTGCCGTCGTGCAAACGAATTATCCGATTGCAATCATTCCGGAAAATATCGAACTTCCCGCCAGTCCCTTGATTTTTGTCGGGGATGCACTGGGGGCTGTCGCGCCGCCGTCGGCCCGCTTCGAGCTGTTTCCCGGCGTCATGGATGAAGATCATTCCGTAGAGGAATCATGTGCGTCGAAAAGGTCGTTTGTTAGCCTTGCGTGCTTGGATTAAAACTGACCCGTCTCAACGATCACAAAACGTTGTAATAACAAGAACCTCGCACTACCCACTTACAAGAAATCTGCTCCAGCTTCAGTCGCATTTGCGTGCGGCCGACCCACTTGAGGGTTTTTGAATGGCATCGCTACAACAAGACAAGCAGCGTTCGCTGCAACATGGCCTGACCTCCCGCCAGGTATCCATGATCTCCATCGCAGGCATCATTGGCGCCGGCCTGTTCATCGGTTCGTCGAACGCCATCGCCACGGCCGGCCCGGCCATCCTCATCTCCTACGCTCTGACCGGCCTGCTGGTGCTGCTGGTGATGCGCATGCTGGGCGAAATGGCCATCGCCAACCCCAACAGCGGTTCATTCTCGACGTATGCCACCGAGGCCATCGGGCCTTGGGCGGGCTTTACCATCGGCTGGTTGTACTGGTGGTTCTGGGTACTGATCATTCCGGTCGAAGCCATCGCTGGCGCGGATATCCTGCACACCTATTTCCCGGATGTGCCGTCCTGGCTGTTCGCCTTCCTGATCATGATCCTGCTGTCGGGCAGCAACCTGGTCAGCGTGAAGAACTTTGGCGAATTCGAGTACTGGTTCGCGCTGGTCAAGGTCATTGCCATCGTGGCCTTCATCGTGGTGTGCACGCTTGCCATCTTCGGCTTCTGGCCGCTGGCCGAAACCCGCGGGGTCAGTCAGCTGTGGGCCAATGGCGGCTTCATGCCCAATGGCTTCGGGACTGTGCTGGGCGGGGTGCTGATCACCATCTTCTCGTTTTTCGGCGCAGAGATCGTCACCATCGCTGCCGATGAGACGGCCAATCCCAAGGACAAGATCCGCCGCGCCACCAACCTGGTGGTCTACCGCATCGGCATCTTCTACCTGGCATCGATCTTCCTGGTGGTGTCGCTGGTGGCCTGGAACGACCCGGGTCTCAAGGCAGTGGGCTCGTTCCAGCGGGCGCTGGAGGTGCTGAACGTGCCAGGCGCCAAGCTGGTGGTCGACCTGGTCGTCCTGGTCGCGGTGACCAGCTGCATGAACTCGGGTCTCTATACCGCTTCGCGGATGCTCTATTCGCTGGCGGCACGGGGCGAGGCACCGAGCATGGTCAAGCGCATTTCCGGCAGCGGCGTGCCCACCGTGGCGGTAATCCTGTCGACGCTGGCGGGGTTTGCCGGCTGCCTGGTCAACTACGTGTTCCCCGGCAAGGTGTTCGGCTTCCTGCTCTCGACCACCGGCGCCATCGCGCTGCTGGTGTACCTGGTGATCGCCGTGTCGCAGTTGCGCATGCGTGCCCGCGCCGAGCGCGATGGCACCGAGCTTGCGATGAAGATGTGGCTTTTCCCCTGGCTGACCTGGCTGGTGATCGGGGTGATCGTCATGGTCCTAGGGTACATGCTGTTCAGCGATGCCTACCGTTATGAAACCTTGATGACGGCAGGTGTGACCCTGACCATCCTGCTCATCTCCCTGAGCCGGCGCCGTGGCGTGCAAGTTCCGGCGAGTCCCTCCATGGCCAGCGGCAAGGGCGCCTGACCCTCGCGGCTTGGCAACTGGAAGCCCGTGACCTGGTCACGGGCTTTTTTCGTTGGCGCGTCCCCTGCGCGGGACTACCATCGATAAGGCCAGGCTTCGCAAGCTGAACCCACGAAGCCAGCTGAATGCCCAAGGCGCGCTGCGGAGGACCGCATGATCCAGTGCAAGCGAGTGTACGACTCCCTCACCGACACTGACGGGCATCGTGTGCTGGTCGATCGCCTGTGGCCGCGCAACCTGCGCAAGGAGGACCTGCACGGCGAGTGGTTGCGTGACGTGGCACCGTCCAGCGAGCTGCGTCAGGCGTTGCACGAAGGCCGATTGGATTTTGCTGTGTTCACGCAGCGTTACCGCCAGGAGCTGGCGGGGCATCCTGAACACTGGTGGGCGCTGCTGGAAGTGGCAGGGAAGGGCTGCCTGACCCTGCTGTATGCCGGCCGGGACATCGAGCACAACAACGCCCTGGTACTGGCTCGCTGGCTGGAGGACGAACTGGACCGGCAGGGGCCGGCCAGCTCCCCCGTGTGCTACGCCAGCAGTGCATCGCATGAATGAAGAGCTCCGCAGGGAATTGAAGCTGACCCCTGCCAGCGATCGTCACCTCACCTTCGCCCGGGACCTCACCCGCCGCGCCATGCTCCCGTACTACCGTGAATTCGACCTGCTCTGGATGGAAGAGGCCTTCGACCAGGCGTGGTGCTGGCGCGAGCAGTGGCTGGTGATGGAGAGTGATCGGGTGCTGGGATACTGCAGCCTCAGCCAGGACCGCCAGGCCCTGTACCTTCGTGAATTGCACCTGCTGCCCGAACACCGCGGACGAGGAGTCGGCAGCTGGGTGCTTGAGGAACTTGCCGCCTGGGCTGCGCTGCGCCGGGTGCCGCTGCTTCGGCTGATGGTGTTCAAGAGCAATCCCGCGCGCTCGCTTTACGCACGGCACGGCTTCACCGAGATGGGTGAAGATGAGTGCTTCGCGCGCATGCAGCGAGCCATTCCTTTATCGGCCTGATGGCCAACTCATGGCTTGTGCCCAGGGAAGCGCTTTGTGCATAGTGCAGGGCTCATGAGTCGCGTGGCGGCTTGAAGGTTGCTGGAAGCAACCGTGGCAGCTCAATTCGGAAGAGGTCTTGTATATATGAAAGCTTTTGGTCCGCGCATCAGGGCAGAACGCGAGCGGCTGGGCATGACCCAGCGGGTCTTTGGTGACATCGGCGGCGTGGAGCCTAATGCACAAGGCAAGTACGAGAGTGGCGAGCGCACTCCGCGGATCGATTACCTGGCTGCTGTCACAGCGCAAGGCGTCGATGCGCCCTACGTGCTCAGCGGCATTCGCACTCCGGCAGCGGTGGACAGCCTGACCCCGGAAGAAGACCACCTGCTGGCGTGTTTCCGGCGTCTGCAGTCGGCCGATCAGGCAGCCGTGCGGCGACTGCTCAGCAGCTTGTCCGGCAGGGCTGGAGGGCCTGAGCACAACGGGTTCCGCCAACAGGTGCGATCAGCGCACAACCTTGAAGTTTTACGCTAGGTTCGCGCAGGAAAATTTTGATAAGGTGGCGGGATCCAATTCCCGCCGCGTGACGAGGTGTCTGCTTGATTAGGGTCCTTGTGGTCGATGACCACGATCTGGTGCGTACCGGCATCACCCGCATGTTGGCCGATATCGACGGTCTGCAGGTGGTGGGTGAAGCGGATTCGGGCGAAATGGCACTCAAGTTGGCCCGCGACCTCAAGCCGGACGTGGTCCTGATGGACGTCAAGATGCCCGGCATCGGCGGCCTCGAAGCCACCCGCAAGCTGCTGCGCAGCCAGCCTGACACCAAGGTGGTGGCGGTCACCGTCTGCGAGGAAGACCCTTTTCCCACGCGCCTGCTGCAGGCTGGCGCCGCTGGCTACCTGACCAAGGGGGCAGGCCTCGACGAAATGGTCCAGGCAATTCGCCTGGCCTTTGCCGGTCAGCGCTACATCAGTCCCCAGATCGCCCAGCAACTGGCGCTCAAGCCGTTTCAGCCGCAGGGTTCGCCGTTCGACACGCTGTCGGAACGCGAAATCCAGATTGCCCTCATGATCGTCGGTTGCCAGAAGGTCCAGATCATTTCCGACAAGCTGTGCCTGTCGCCGAAGACCGTGAATACTTACCGCTATCGAATCTTTGAAAAACTCTCGGTCACCAGCGATGTCGAACTGACGTTGCTGGCGGTCCGTCATGGTATGGTCGACGCTAGCCTTTAATGGCGAATTCCTGAGTTCTCATGTCCCAGACTTTTGATCCAAGTGCCTTCCTGGCGACCTGCAGCGGTCGCCCGGGCGTCTACCGCATGTTCGATGCACAAGCCCGCCTGTTGTACGTGGGCAAGGCCAAGAACCTGAAGAAACGCCTGGCCAGCTATTTCCGCAAGACTGGCCAGGCGCCCAAGACGTCAGCGTTGGTGGCGCGGATCGCGCAGATCGAAACCACCATCACCGGCAATGAGACCGAGGCGCTGCTGCTCGAGCAGACCCTGATCAAGGAATGGCGCCCGCCCTACAACATCCTGTTACGCGATGACAAATCCTACCCGTACGTGTTCTTGTCTGACGGCGCCTTCCCGCGCCTGGGCATCCACCGTGGCGCCAAGCGCGCCAAGGGCCGCTATTTCGGCCCCTATCCCAGCGCCGGGGCCATCCGCGAAAGCCTGAGCTTGCTGCAGAAGACGTTTTTTGTCCGCCAGTGTGAAGACAGCTATTTCAGCAACCGCACCCGGCCGTGCCTGCAATACCAGATCAAGCGCTGCAAGGGCCCCTGCGTCGGCCTCGTCGACCCTGCCGAGTACGCCGAGGACGTACGTCACTCGGTGATGTTTCTCGAAGGCCGCAGCCAACAGCTGAGCAACGAGCTCAACAGCGAGATGGAGCAGGCCGCCATGGCCCTCGACTTCGAGAAGGCTGCCGAGCTGCGCGACCAGATCGGCCTGCTGCGCCGTGTCCAGGACCAGCAATACATGGAGGGCGGGACCGGCGATATCGACGTGGTCGCCGCCTTCGTCAACCCTGGCGGCGCGTGCGTCCACCTGATCAGCGTGCGCGGCGGGCGGGTGCTGGGCAGCAAGAACTTCTTCCCCCAGGTGGGCATCGAGGAGGAGGTGGCCGAAGTCATGTCCGCCTTCCTGTCCCAGTACTACCTGGGCAACGCCGAGCGCGAGCTGCCGGGCGAACTGATCGTCAACGTGGTCCACGAAGACTTCGCCGTCATCACCGAAGCGCTCGAGACCCTGCGCGACCGTGAGGTCGCGATCAGCCATCGGGTACGCGGCACCCGCGCACGCTGGCAGCAGCTGGCCGTGACCAACGCCGAGCAGGCCCTGGCCGCACGCCTCGCCAACCGCCAGCACATGGCCTCGCGTTTCGATGCCCTTGCGCAGGTACTGGGCCTGGACGAGGTGCCCCAGCGCCTCGAGTGCTACGACATCAGCCATTCCAGCGGCGAAGCCACCGTGGCTTCCTGCGTGGTGTTTGGCCCGGAAGGTCCGATCAAGTCCGATTACCGGCGTTTCAACATCGAAGGCGTCACCGCAGGCGACGACTACGCCGCCATGCACCAGGCGCTGACGCGCCGCTTCAGCCGCATCAAGGACGGCGAAGGCAAGTTGCCCGACGTGTTGCTGGTCGATGGAGGCAAGGGCCAGCTGAACATGGCCCGCGACGTACTCCAGGAGCTCGCCGTGCCCGACCTGATCCTTATCGGCGTGGCCAAGGGCGTGACCCGCAAGGCCGGTTTCGAGACGCTTTATCTCAACGAGGTCAGCAACGAGTTCACCCTGAAGGGCGACTCCGCCGCTTTGCACCTGATCCAGCAGATTCGCGACGAAGCCCACCGCTTTGCCATCACCGGCCACCGGGCCCGCCGTGGCAAGGCCCGCCGTACCTCAAGCCTCGAAGACGTGGCCGGGGTAGGGCCCAAGCGCCGCCGCGAGCTGCTCAAGCATTTCGGTGGCCTGCAAGAGCTCAACCGCGCCAGTGTCGATGAAATCGCCAAGGCCCCTGGCATCAGTAAAAAGCTTGCCGAGTCGATTTATGCCAGCCTGCATAGCGAGTAGAATGCCGGGCTCAACTTGCAGCCAGTCGTGCCGATGAATATTCCAAACCTGCTCACCGTACTACGTGTCCTGCTCATACCCATCTTCATCCTGCTGTTCTACATGCCGTACCACTGGAGCTACGCTGCCGCCAGCAGCGTGTTCGCCGTAGCCGCCGCCACCGACTGGCTCGACGGCTACCTGGCGCGTCGCCTGCAGCAGAGCACCCCGTTCGGTGCCTTCCTCGACCCGGTGGCCGACAAGCTGATGGTTGCGGTGGCGCTGGTCCTGCTGGTGCAAGAGCACGCCAACTTCTGGCTGACCCTGCCAGCTGCGGTGATCATCGGCCGCGAGATCGTCGTCTCGGCCCTGCGCGAGTGGATGGCAGAGATCGGGGCGAGGGCACACGTGGCCGTTTCCAATCTCGGCAAATGGAAGACCGCCGCGCAGATGCTCGCCCTGGTGATCCTGCTCGCCAACCCGGCTGCGCTGACTTTCTGGGTTGCACTCGGCTACGGCCTGCTGCTGATCGCTGCCGGCCTGACCCTGTGGTCGATGGTGCATTACCTGCACGCTGCCTGGCCGCACCTGCGCGAAGGCTCCGAACAGAAATAAAGTATTTTTGAATCAAGGGGTTGACGCCATTCATCAGATCGCTAGAATGGCCAGCACCAAGACGCGGGAATAGCTCAGTTGGTAGAGCACGACCTTGCCAAGGTCGGGGTCGCGAGTTCGAGTCTCGTTTCCCGCTCCAGACATAGCTTCATGTGATCGCAATGATCACATGGGGATCAGAAAAAAGGACCTTCGGGTCCTTTTTTCGTTGCTGCGTGAACCTACTGGAGATTACTTCCGTGCCACATCCGGACTCCAGGGCATGCCGGATCTGAAAATACGCGTAAAAGTGGATATGTACTTGCTCAGGTACAAAATTAGTTTCTTTCCTCTCCTCCTCCTGGCTCATTGACGTTCTTAAGTGCAATGCTATTTTAGTGGTGCAGTCTTCGTGCGGCGTCAGGTCTGGGCGCTGCTTGCCTCGATACGCCGCCACCGAAGCTGCGCATCAACGCTGTTTGGATCGACAACAATAAAGCTCGGCGCCGACAGGCGCGGCACTAACTTCTGAACCAGGACCTGTCCACAATGCATCCAGCCACACTTGGCTTCACCGCTTTGGCTCTTGGCCTTTCAAGCCTGTTGGCACAGGCTTCGGATCAATCAGACGCCAAAGGCTTCACCGAGGACGGCAGTCTGCGTCTGCTCAATCGCAATTTCTATTTCAATCGTGATTTTCGGGATGCCGCGCCCGGCGACCAGAGTTACCGGGAAGAGTGGGCGCAAGGGGTCATGGCGTTCTACGAATCGGGCTTCACTCAAGGCACAGTCGGTCTTGGCGTTGACGCCCATGGTCTGCTTGGCCTGAAGCTCGACAGCGGGCGCGGGCGCTCCGGCGCGGATCTTTTGCCGGTGGACAGTGATGACCGGCCAGAGGACAGCTATGCCAGCGCGGGTGCTGTCGTGAAGGCGCGCGTGTCCAATACCGAGCTACGGTATGGCGACATGCGCACCGAATTGCCGGTATTGGCTACCGCTGACTCCCGGTTGCTGCCAGAGACAGCGACAGGGCTATTGCTCAGCAGCAGGGAAATCGAGGATCTGGAAGTGAATGCAGGTCACTTCACTGCGTACAAGCTACGCGATTCCAGCAACCACGATGGTGACCTCTACCTGAACTACGGGGAGGGCAAGATCGGCAAGTCAATCGACTTCGTTGGGGGTACTTATGCTGTGAGCAAACAGCTCACGGCCAGCCTGTATGCTTCCGATTTTGCTGATACCTGGCACCAGTACTATGGAAATCTGCTGTACGTGCTTCCCTTGGGTGATACCCAGTCGCTGGATTTCGATTTCAACCTGTACAACACCCAGGACACCGGTAAGGCGCTCCAGGGGGAGATCGACAACACGACCTACAGCTTCGCCGTGGGCTACGCCTTCGGTGCGCACAAACTCACCGCCGCGTACCAGAAAGTGGAGGGTGATACGCCTTTCGACTATGTCGGTGGCGACTCCATCTTCCTCGCCAACTCCGTCAACTACTCCGACTTCAACGGCGCCAATGAGCGTTCATTCCAGCTGCGCTACGACCTGGACATGGCCTCTTACGGGGCGCCAGGCCTGAAGTTTTCCGCTCGCTACATAAAGGGTGACGACATTGATGGCAGCAAGGCCGATGCTTCGGGTGGCTATGCGGGCCTGCAGGGCGAAGGCGGCAAGCACTGGGAGCGTAACCTCGACGTGCGCTATGTAGTGCAGTCAGGTGCGGCCAAGGACTTGTCACTGCGTGTCCGCCACGCCACTCACCGTGCGAATGAAGCCCAGGGTGAAGGCGATGTGGATGAGATCCGGATCATCGTCGAGTATCCCCTGGACATCTTCTGATAACGGGCCTCAGGACCTGGTCGCGGCGCCTTTGGCCAGGCACTGCGGCCGATGGCAGGCTTGAGGCGGGCACGCGGTCTATGCCAGTGGGCAGGTCGAATCAAGCAGAACGCGAGCAGCGCATGCTCGCGTATACTGTCGTGCAGTTCCAGCAACACAAACACACCTTCCATTGGTTCTGATACATGGCATCGAGCACCCTGGTCCAGCGAATCGTTTCTGAAATTCGGCAAAAGATTCAGTTGGGCGAACTGACCACTGGCGCACACTTGAGCGCACAGAAGGTGGCGGACGACTTCCACGTCTCTCGCTCACCCGCGCGTGAGGCTTTGACGGTGCTCGCCGAGCAAAAAGTGCTTGAGCAAATTGCGAATCGGGGTTTCTTCGTTCTCGAAAGCCCACGGGATCTGCCTGCCAGTATCGACGAGGTCCACTCGCTTGAGGAGCCGCCGGAGTATTACCGGCTCTCGGAAGACTGGCTCAATGACGCAATCCCGGCGCAGGTCACCGAAAAGTACCTCCGTGAGCGCTACGACCTTACCAAATTCCAGGTCATCGACATTCTCAATCGTGCGGCGAAGGTAGGCTGGGCAGAACCGAAGCCTGGCTACGGCTGGCGCTTTCTGGACGTGGCCAAGACGCCAGAGACCCTGGAGCAGATCTACCGGGTGCGCTCACTGATCGAGCCGGCGGCCTTGCTGGAAAGCAGCTTCAGCTGCGATCTCGAAGTGCTCCGGCGCCTGAAGAAGGAGCAATGCGATTTGTTGGCGGGAGGTATCGAGTCCTTGCCCGCGGACAGGCTGCTCAAATCGGGCATTCGTTTTCACGAGGATCTGATCCAGCTCTCAGGCAATCCTCTCTACCTCATGATCCTGCGCCAGCTCAACAACATGCGGCGGCTGATCGAGTACCGCTCGATGATTGACCGAAAGCGGCTCTATACCCAGTGCGCAGAGCATCTGCGCATGCTTGAGCTGGTGGAGGCGGGTGATAACCTGGAAGCGGCCCACCTGATGCGGCGGCATCTGAGTGGTTCGTTTGCCCGCAAGTCACCCATCCTGGAGTTGCGTCGTGCGGCAGAAGGGCAGGCGGCGGTGTCGGCCGAAGCAGAAACCTGAATCTCGATTCCAGTGTCACTCTGCGCGGTCGTCTTCAAATGACGGCGCGCGACTCAGCCAGAGCTTCAGCAGCGGCTCGGCGCAGAGCATGACCACGACCAGCCGCATGATCTGCATTGCCGTCACCATCCCCGCTCCCAGATTGAGTGCTTCGGCGGTCAAGTACATCTCCGTTGTGCTGCCGGGCATCATGCCCAAGGCCAAGGTGTACAGTGCAGAGCCGGACAATACTGCAAAGACCCAGGCAAACAGGAACGTGCCGGTGATCATCGCCAGGGTGAAGGCCAGCACCTTCAGCAGGTAGACGGGTGAGCGGCGGAAGAACGCCCGGTCGAAGAAGCTTCCCAGGGCACAGCCGATCATCAGTTGGCCGTAATGGCTCAACTCCACCGGCAACGCCATGTGCAGGTCGAACGCTGCGGTGATTGTCCCGCACAGGGCCATCGGCCCGAACATCCAGGGGTTGGGCAGGCCCAGTCTTTTCCACAGCAGCGCCATCGCCACACCCCCCGCCAGCATGGGGCCGAGCCAGTGCCAGTCCGCCGGTGGACGAACGTATACCGCACCTGGGGCAACATGCAGGAGCAGGTACATTGCGGGCGGTACGCTGAGCACGATTACCACCAGGCGGATGCTGTGCGCGGCGGCAATCTGGCTGACATTGGCTTGGTAACGCATGCCAAGCTGGATCATCTCGGCAAAGTTTGCCGGCATGAACGCGAAGTAGGCGGTCGTCAGGTCCATGCCTTGGCGCCGCATGAAGGCGATGCCGGCCAAGGCGAGCAAGAGAGTGATGAACGCCGCGGCGAGCATCAGCGGAAAGTGCCCGGCGATCTCGTGGACAACCGCTTGGGTAAAGTGCAGGCCAATGGACGTGGCGATCAGCCATTGGCCGGATTTGCGGCCGTTGGGGATTTCGGCGATGGTCCATCCACTGCAGCGTACGATGATGACCGCCAGCATCGCGCCGATGATCCACGGCAAAGGCCAATTGGCCGCGCTGGCCAGCAATGCACCCGCAACACCCACAAAGGGAGTTGCCCACCAGCTTCTGAAGGTATTGAACATTTTTCGTCCTTGGGATGCCTCCCCCGTCACTTCACTATTTGAGCGGATACCGCCGATGCAGGTCTGCGATCTGCTCTGGAGTCAACGTGCGGAACCTATGCTGAAAGATCAGCAGGAACAGCTGCGCCGTAGCTTCCAGTTCCTCGGTGGCATCCACGGCGGCATGCAGGTCACTGCCCGCAACCACCGGGCCATGGTGGGCCAGGAGCATCGCGTGGTGCTTGCCGGAAAACGCCCGCACCGCCTCGGCCAGCGCCGGATCACCAGGAGCGTAGTAGGGCACCAACGGCAATTTTCCGACGCGCATGGCGTAATAGGCAGTGATCGCCGGCAGCAGGTCCTCCGGATCAAGCCCGTCGAGCACCGAGACAGCCACCGAGTGGGTTGAATGCAGATGCACGACGGCACCGCTGGTGGGCCGCTCCTGATACATGGCCAGGTGCAGCATCAGCTCCTTGGAGGGTGTGTCACCACTGACATGGCGGCCGTCCCAGTCGAGCTTGGTCAGGCGCGCCGGGTCCAGTCGGCCCAGCGATGAGCCGGTAGGCGTGAGCAGCCAGCCGTCATCCAGCCGCACGCTGATGTTGCCGGTGCCGCCGTGGGTCAGGCCGCGGTCGTACATCGACTTGCCCAGTAGAACGATTTCTTCTCGTTGCTTGCTCTCATTCATGGGGCCATCTCCAGTGCTCGGGTGAAGAAGTCGGGGCCACCAAAGTTACCGGATTTGAGCGCCAGCGCCACGGTTGTCCGCCCTTGACCCAGCGTCCAGGGCACGCCGGGCGCGATCGATGTACCGATACGCAACGCCTCGACGCCGAGTGCCTTGACCACGGCGCCCGAGGTTTCACCGCCCGCCACGACGAACGTACCTACACCCAGCCCAAGCAAGCCGCTGGCGATCTGCGACAGGGCGCGCTCGACGATTTCGCCGGCGGCTTCCACGCCCAGGCGGGCTTGTACCCCCTTGACGGCATCCGGGTTGGCGCTCGCATAGATCAGCACCGCGCCCTGACTCAAGAGGGGCCGAGCCCACTCCAGTGCTTCTCTCACCACGTCATGGCCATCGGCAAGGCGCAGCGGGTCGATGGCAAAGCCAGGTCGGCCGCTGTCGCGCCAATGGGCGACCTGCCCATTGGTGGCAACGGAGCAACTGCCGGAAAGTACAGCCGCGAGACCGTCCACGTGGGCCAGTTCGGACGCGCAGGCCGCGTCGGGCAACAGGCCGGCGCGCTTGAAATTGTCCGGCAAGCCCAATGCAACCCCGGAGCCTCCGGTGATCAGCAGATGGTCGTCGGCCGCCTCTGCGATGGTGGTCAGGTCAAGATTGCTGATGGCATCAACGATGGCATAGCCGCAGCCGTCGGCTTGAAGCGCGGCAAGGGCCTGGCGAACTGCAGCAGCACCCTGGCTGACAGACGCATGACGGACCAGCCCCACCTTGCGCGGGGTCTGCTGCTGCAGCACGCGCACCAGGTTGGAGTCGGTCATGGGAGTCAGTGGGTGGTGGCGCATGCCTGACTCGCTCAGCAGCATGTCGCCGACGAACAGATGGCCGTTGAACAGCGTGCGCTGGTTCTCCGGGAAGGCCGGGCAGGCCACGGCCAGCGGTGTGTCCAGGGCCTCGAGCAAGGCATCGGCGACGGGCCCGATATTGCCTTGTTCGGTGGAATCGAATGTCGAGCAGTACTTGAAGAAGTATTGACGGCAACCAGCGGTCTTCAGCCAGGCAAGCGCGGCGAGAGATTCTTCGACTGCCTGGTTGGCGGGCAGGGTGCGAGTCTTGAGGGCGATGACCACGGCGTCGACGTCGGCCTCGATCGGATAGTCTGGTACGCCAATCACCTGCAGGGTTCGCATGCCGCCGCGCACCAACATGCTGGCGAGGTCCGTGCCTCCGGTGAAGTCGTCTGCGATGCAGCCTAGTAACGGTTGGCTCACGGCCGGTTCCTCCTGCCTGGCGCCGACTGCAACGGGTAGCGGAGCACAGGCCTGTGATGGGGCAAGAATAAAGTGGCGGCACGCCGTAACGTGCCGCCGATCGCTTCAGCCTGCGATGACCTGAGCGACCGCTTCGCCGAAAGCTTTGCAGCCCAGCTGGCCACCGAGGTCGGCGGTGCGTTTGGCCGGGTCTTCGAGTACTACGTCTACAGCCTGCTCCATGGCTCTTCCGGCTTCGAACAAGGCGGCCTTGCCGTGGTGCTCGCCCATCCACTGCAGCAGCATGGCCACCGAAAGGATCATCGACACGGGGTTGGCCTTGTCATGCCCGGCAATATCCGGCGCTGAACCGTGCTGGGCCTGGGCGCAGCAATGGATGTCGCTCGCCATCATAGAACCTGCCAGACCCAGGCTGCCGGACAGCTCGCTGGCCAGGTCACTGATGATGTCGCCGTAGAAGTTGGTTGCCACCAGCACGTCGAAGCGCTCGGGGCTGCGAACCAAATGTGCGGTAGAGGCGTCGACCAGCAGGTCGTCAAGCTGCACTTCGGGGAAGTCCTTGGCGACGTTGCGCACGCATTCCAGGAACAGACCGTCGGTCATGTGGAAGCTGTTGGCTTTGTGAATCGCGGTGACCTTGCGGTTGCGCTTCATCGCCAGCTCGAAGGCGCGGCGGGCAATGCGCTCGCTGCAATGGCGGGTTATCTTGCGGGTTGACAGGGCCATGTCCGGGGATGGCATCACCTCGCCCCAACCGCGCGACATGTTGCGGTCTGGATAAAAGCCTTCGGTGGCCTCGCGCATGATGACCAGGTCCATGCGCTTGCCCGGTTTCATGTTCGATTCCAGAAAGTCGCGGGTGCGTGCCGGGCGCACGTTGGCGTACAAGTCCAGGCCAATGCGGAAGCCCGCGGAAACGTTGCGACCGCCTTTTTCCGGTGCCGGGTAGTCTGCATGGGATTGGGTACCGAGGATGACGCCGTCGTAAGTCCTGGCTTTTTCCAGCACTTCATCACGCAGTGTAGTGCCGTACTTTTCCAGGCTGACAAAGCCGACGTCGTCGTAGTCGAACTCCAGGCCCAGATCGTACTTGTGGTTGGCGGCGTGCAGTGCTGCCATCGAGGACTCGACGATCTCGGGACCGATACCGTCGCAGGGAAGAACCAGAATTCGCATCACACTCTCCTAACCATTTTTATTCAGGGCCGTCTGGGTGCCAGGGTGAACGGTACGCCACAAGCAAAGTGTATGTAATTCTCTTGAAATACAATCGAATTGGCGTTCCTGGATCGCTGGTGACATTCCATGAGGAACGCAACCGGCCAACCATCACTCCTGTGTTTGCATTTTATTGCACGCAAAGCCAATTCATGCAACATTTGTTTTGACTTGCAGCTTCCGCAAGCGGCCCAGGAGACCATGATGATCAGGACAACCGACCTGTGTGACGAACATGGCGCGAATGCGAGGGTGCTGGCGCCCCTGTTCATTGACTTGGGAGGCAGGATCGATTTCCAGGGACGAGCAGTGACCGTCAAATGCTTTGAGGACAATTCACGTATCAAGGAGCTGAGCGGCCAGCCGGGAGCAGGCAAAGCGCTGGTGATCGACGGTGATGGCGTGCTGGTGCTCGATGTGCCGGGCGCTTAACCCAGGTCCGCGGCCGCCAGCGCATGGGTGAGCTCCATGGCATCCTGGGCTTCGCGTGCCGCCTTCAGGCGGCTGACCACATCCAGGTGCTCGCGCAGAAAGGCGGCGGCTTCTTCGCGCCGGTCTTGCTCGATCAGATCGAGCAGCCGGATGTGCTCCTTGCATTGGCTGATCAGCCGTGGGCGATCGACGTTGGACTTGTAGGCCATGAAGCGGCGCAATTGATTCTGTCGGCGGATTGCTTCAAGGAAGAAGCTGTTGCCCGAACAGCGCACGATCAGCTCATGCAATTGCGCGTTGATCTGGAACAGTTCCGAGCGCGACAGATTGAAGATGTCGCCGTCGAGCAGTGCCTGCTGGATTCGCCGCGCATTGGCAAATGCCCCCTTATCCACCTGGTAAGACGGCTCAAGAAGCGCTGCTGGCTCGATCGCCATCCGAAACCGATAGCTTTGGACATGCGCATCAGAATCATGCAGGAAGCTGTTGATACTCCAGCCCTGGCCTGGGTTGCGCTCGATCATGCCTTCACTGGCCAGGCGGTTGAGTACTTTGAGCAGTTGTCCACGAGTGACATCGTACTTGCGCAGCAGCTCCGCCTCGAAGAACGAGGTACTGATGTCGCCGACCAGGACATCATCGACCACCCGCAGATAGAACTCTTCGAAGGTGTCGACCTCCAGCGGCAGCTTGCGGATATCGATGCTGCGCGCGTCCTGGGTAAGGAAATAGCCGCGGTTCGGCTCCTTGGTCGCCAATCCCAGCTCTTCGAGCAAGGCGAACCCGCGGCGCACGGGCGACCGGGATACCCCCAGTTCCTTGGCGAAGGCTTCCTCGCGCAATGGGTCACCTGCTCGCATGGAGCGAGCCCTGGCCATATCAAGGATCTTGGGTGCGAGCTGGCCTGCGAGGTCGGTCTTGATCTTGGATGTCATTGTCTGGCGCTTCAAACGTCAAGCGGCAAGCCGCGAAAAAGGGTTGGGAAATTGCCCAGCCAGAAAAGTAGTCAACTGCCGGTAAATGATGACTCGCTGCAAAGCCTGCAGCCTGCAGCTGCCCGGCGACCCATTACAATGTTTGCACCCCGGAGAACACATGACCAGCACCAAACGTATTTTTCTTGTACACGCAACTCCGGTGGCCATTGCACCGATCAATGAAGCATTCGCCCGGCTCTGGCCTGAGGCCGAATTGTGCAACCTGCTGGAAGATTCGCTGTCGCGTGACCTGCGCAGTGCCGGCCAGCTCACCGAGGGGCTGAAACGTCGGCTCTGCGAACTGGCATGTTATGCCCAGGGCGCGGGTGCCGATGCCGTACTTTTCACCTGCTCGGCATTTGGCGAAGCCATTGAGCTTTGCCGCAGCCAGCTCGACATCCCTGTCCTCAAGCCCAATGAAGCCATGATCCAGGAAGCGCTGGGGCAAGGTCGCAAGATAGGCATACTGGCTACCTTCGAACCCAGTATCGATTCCATGACCGAAGAGTTCATTCAGGCAGCGGCAACCCGCGGTGGCGACGTCGAAATCGTGTCGGGTACTTGCCCCGAGGCGATGGAGCAGCTGCAGCAGGGGAACGCCGCTCGTCATGACCAATTGATTGCAGCGTTGGCCGCTCATATCGAACCTTGCGACGTGCTTTGCTTCACGCGATTCTCGATGACCTCAGCGGCGCAACAGGCATGCGCTGCCAGTGGGCGGGCAGTGCTGACGACGCCGGACAGCGCCGTGACGCTGCTGCGGCACCTGTTGGAAGGGTGAGCGGGACACCGTTGGCTTCGGGATAACTGCATATTTGTTTACCAATAAGCAGTTTAACTGCACGCGGTTCACCGCGTGCTCGATACCAGACGTCGACAAACGACCTTAGCTCGGAGAAATTGTACTCCGGTGCCTTGCAAAACAATTCTCCATGACGTTAAGTAGCGTTACCTGCCATCCCCGATGGCCGCGCAACGCTCCCACAAAAACATAATGGAGTGCGTCATGAGCAAACGTATCGCTTACGTCACAGCGGGAATGGGCGGTCTTGGGACCGCCATCTGTCAGCGTCTGGCCAAGGACGGATTCACTGTCATCGCTGGATGCGGGCCTGCCTCGCCGCACAAGGACGAATGGTTGGCCGAGCAGAAACGCCTGGGTTTCGACTTCAGCGCGTCGGAAGGCAACGTCGCTGACTGGGCGTCCTGTCAAGAGGCGTTCGCCCGCATCAAGCGTGACATCGGGCCGGTCGATGTGCTGGTAAACAACGCTGGTACTGCCATCAACGTGGTGTTCCGCGACATGCAGCCCGGTGACTGGAGCACTGTCATCGACACTAACCTCAATTCGCTTTTCAACGTTACCCGCCAAGTCATCGACGACATGGTGGCGCGAGGCTGGGGACGCGTGATCAATATTTCTTCGGTCAATGCCCAGATCGGTCAAGTCGGGCAGGTCAACTATTCCACTGCCAAATCCGCCATCCGTGGTTTCACCCGTGCCTTGGCACGCGAGGTTGGCTCTCGAGGAGTCACCGTGAACACTGTCTCGCCGGGCTTCATCAGCACGCCCAAATTGCGAGCTGTCACACCGGCTGCAACCATGGATCGTATCCTGCAGGACATACCTGCACGGCGCCTGGGTACGCCAGAGGAGATTGCAGCGATATGCGCCTGGCTTGCGTCGGACGAATCCGGTTATGCAAACGGCGCGGACTTCTCGCTCAATGGCGGGCTGCACATGAGCTGACCTCTGGTCAGAGGCTTTCAGGTTAGCCGCTCTACCTTGATGCGCCTGTTTGGCGCTGACTCATAACAACAATTGTACTTCAAGTCAAGGTGATACAATGCTGTCATTTCTCGGATACGGCATGATCGTGACCTTCATGGCACTGATCATGACCAAGCGCCTGTCGCCGCTGGTGGCCATGACCACAGTGCCCATCGTCTTCGCGTTGATTGGCGGTTTCGGCCCTGAGATGGGCGACATGATGATCGAGGGACTGCGGAAGGTTGCGCCCACAGCGATCATGGTGATGTTCGCCATCCTCTATTTCGGCGTGATGTTCGACACTGGGCTGTTCGACCCCATCATCAAGAAGTTCATCCAGCTGATTGGAGGCGACCCGATGAAGGCGGTTGTCTTCGCCGCGGTGCTTGCGGGGCTGGTGTCGCTGGACGGTGACGGCTCGACCACCTACATGATCACGGTCACTGCAATGCTGCCGATGTTCAAGCGCATGCGCCTCGATCCTCTGGCGCTCACCTGCGTGGTGATCCTGGCGGCGAGTGTCACCAACCTGCTGCCGTGGGGTGGTCCGCTGGCTCGGGCAGCGGCGTCGCTACAGGTAGAAACGTCTGAGCTCTTCATACCCTTGATCCCGACCATGATCGTCAGCTTCCTGGGTGTGCTCGCGCTGGCTTGGTTCATCGGTACACGGGAGCGTCAGCGCCTTGGCCGCCTGCCCCAGTCGCTGGGAGCAGCCGCCACGATCTTCGACGATGCCGATAACGAAGCCACGCCATCGCTGTCGGAAGAGAACGCTGAGCTGCGCCGGCCGAAGCTGTTCTGGCTCAATGCTGGCCTGACGATCGCCTTGATGACTGGCCTGGTGCTTGAGGTTCTTCCGCTGTCCATTCTGTTCATGGTCGCGTTCTCGATTGCCCTGGTCATCAACTATCCGCACATGCAGGACCAGCGCCGCCGGATATCGGCTCACGCGCCAACCGCTCTCAATCAGATTGCCATCTTCCTCGCTGCGGGCATTCTTGCCGGGGTTCTTTCGGGTACTGGCATGGTGGATGCGATGTCCCAGAGCTTCCTTAACATGCTGCCCGAAAACTGGGGCCCGTACATGGCGCCAATCACTGCGCTTGCGAGTATCCCGGGCACGTTCTTCATGTCCAACGATGCATTTTACTACGGCGTGTTGCCGGTGCTGGCCAAGGCAGCGGAAGTCTATGGCATTACCCATGCGGAAATCGGTCGCGCGTCGATGGTCGGCCAGCCGATTCACCTGCTCAGCCCCCTGGTGGCGTCGACCTACTTGCTCTGTGGCCTGGCGGGCGTGGAGTTCAGTGACCACCAGAAGTACACCCTGAAGTGGGCGTTTGCGTTGTGCATGCTGATCATGTTCGTGTCCATGGCCTTTGGCCTGTTCCCGTGGAGCGCGAGCTGATCATCATCGTTGAATACCGGAGCGATCCGCGATCGCTCCGTTTCTAGCCATTCAGGACTCAACAGCGCTGATTGCGTTACCCAAGCCTGTGAACACTATAAAAGCCGAGCGATAAGAGCATGACCGAGACTGCCCGTGACCTGATCAGTACCCTGGAAATCGACCAAGTACAGTTTGCCTACGTCGATCTGAAGAAGCTGCTGAGCACGAGCCAGCTGCAGCGGCTGCCTTACTCGATCCGTATCCTGCTGGAGAACGTGGCCCGCTGCACGCCCGAAGCGCTGGAGCCTGTTCTGGCCCGCGCCATGGGCAAGGGGGCGGACTGTGAAGTGCCGTTCCAGCCCAACCGCCTGATGTTCCACGACACCACGTGTCTGCCTGCCCTGGCCGACTTCGCCGGTATGCGCGACGTGGTGGCTGAGCTTGGCGGCGACCCTGCAGCGATGAACCCGTTGATTCCCGCGGTGCTGACCATCGACCATTCGGTGATCGTCGAGCGCTATGCCGAGCCGGAGGCGGTCGAGCAGAACCTGGAGATCGATTTCCGGCGTAACAGCGAGCGCTACCGCTTCATCAAGTGGGCGCAGAAGAGTCTGGACAACTTCGGCGTCATTCCGCCGGGGACCGGCATCATTCACCAGATGAACATGGAGGCCCTGGCCAAGGTGGTGTGGGAAAGCCGCACAGCCGATGGCCAGCGCCTGCTGCATCCGGACGACATGGTTGCCACCGACAGCCACACCCCGATGATCAACGCAATTGGCGTGCTGGGCTGGGGCGTGGGCGGGCTGGAAGGGCAGGCCGCCATGGTGGGCGAGCCGGTCCCGATCAATTTCCCTCAGGTCATCGGTTTCCGCGTGACCAATGCACTGGGCCCAGGTGTAACGGCTACTGACCTGTCGCTGCATGTCGCCGAGATCCTGCGCAAGCGCTCGGTAGTGGGCAAGTTCGTCGAATTCACCGGTCCCGGCCTGACCACGCTCAGTTGGGCGGCCCGCGGCACGGTGTCGAACATGGCGCCGGAATACGGCGCCACTGTGGTGTTCTTCCCGTTCGACGACCAGACGCTCGACTACCTGAAACTTACCGGCCGCTCCCCAGAACTTTGCCTGCAAGCCTCCAGCTACATGCACATCCAGGGCCTGCACCGGCGCGACGATCTGCCGGAGCCACACTTCGATGAACTGATCGACCTGGATCTCGCCAGCATCGAACCAAGCGTGGCCGGGCCTTACCAGCCGCACCAGCGCCAGCCGCTGTCGGCATCGGGTCCCTCGTTCCAGAAAGAAGTGCTGGGCGGCGGCAATCTGATCGCCGGGCCCAAGGCCGAACAGTTCCTCGAACCCTCCTTCGGCGAGCCTATCAGCCACGGCGCCGTGGTGATCTCGGCGATTACCAGTTGCACCAACACAGCCAACCCGGCGCAGATGATCCAGGCCGGCCTTGTGGCTCGAAATGCCCGCCGCCTGGGCCTGCAGCGCAAACCCTGGGTCAAGACCTCGCTGTCGCCTGGCTCTCAGGTAGTGGCTGATTACCTGGCTGAAGCGGACCTGCTGCAAGACTTCTCTGCATTGGGCTTCGAACTGGCAGGCTTTGGTTGCATGACCTGCATCGGCAACTCCGGCAAGCTCGAGGAGCATGTCGAGGCTTTTGCCGACCAAGGTCTCAAAGGTGTCGTGGTGCTGTCTGGCAACCGCAACTTCGAAGGCCGGGTGAACCCCAAGGTGCCCGCCGGCTACCTGGCTTCACCCGCCCTGTGTGTTGCCTTCGCCATCGCTGGCACCATCGAGGTCGACCTGACCCGCGACTCGCTTGGCCAGGATAGCGACGGCAACCCGGTCTATCTGCACGACCTGATGCCCAGCGACGAAGAGATCGCGGCGCTGGCGGCCCGTGTGGTCAAGCCTGAGTTCTTCCAGCAACGCCTGGCCACTGTCTGGGACGGTACGCATCATTGGCAGGCCCTGTCTGCCGAAGGCAGCGTGCAGTTCCCGTGGAACGCCCGCTCGACGTACCTGCGCCGCCCGCAGTACCTGGCCGACATTCAGGCCGAGCCCAAGGCCAGCCTGGCGATCCAGGGCGCGCGGCCACTGATGGTGTTGGGTGACAACGTCACCACCGACCACATCTCGCCAGCGGGTGCCATTCCGGCGAACAGTCAGGCCGGCCAATGGTTGCTGGAGCGTGGGGAGGATCCACGAGACCTCAACCAGTACTCCACCCGCCGCAGCAACCACGAAGTGATGCTGCGTGGCGCCTTTACCAACAAATCGGTGCAGAACCGCCTGCTCGGTGATGAGCAACCAGGCCCCGGCGCCTGGGCCTGGAATGCCGATCACAGCCAGATCCAGCCATTGTACGACGCGGCCCAGAGCTACGCTGGCACTCCGATGGTGATCTTTGCCGGCATCAATTATGGTGCCGGCTCCAGCCGCGACTGGGCGGCCAAGGCACAGGCCCTGCTCGGTGTACGCGCAGTGGTAGCGCGCAGTATCGAGCGGATTCATCGCAGCAACCTGATCGGGATGGGGGTGCTGCCACTGCTGTTCGCCGCAGGGCAGGGCGTAGATGACCTGAAGCTGGATGGCAGCGAACAGTTTGATTTTGTCGGTCTCGACGAACTGATAGTGGGCGACAATGCCATTGGCATGGTGGTCCGCCGTGGGAACGGCAGCCGTTACGAGGTGCAACTAGTTGCCCGTATCGATTCGCTGCAGGAAATCCGCTACCTGACCAATGGTGGGGTGCTGCCCTACGTGATTCGCAAAGTGGTCAAGCGTACCCGCGGCTGAAGCTGGCGGCCCATCTGGCGAGGCTTATTCGCAGGCAAACCCGCGAAGAGGCCCGCCCCGGACAACGGAGAAACCCATGTCAAATGTAATCCCGGCACAAGTTCTGGCCGAACTCGCCCCAAACGGCACCTTGCAGGTCGCCATCAATCTCGGCAACCCGGTCCTTGCCCAGCGCGGCCCGGACGGCGACCCCCAAGGCGTCTCGGTCGCATTGGCCAAAGCCCTGGCCGAGGAACTGGACGTCACCCTCGAAATGCGCACCTTCGACGCCGCCGGCAAAGTGTTCGCCGCGCTGGAGGAGGGCGCCTGGAACCTGGCCTTCCTGGCCATCGAGCCCGTGCGAGAGGCGCAGATCGCCTTCAGCGAGCCTTACGTTTTGATCGAAGGCACCTACCTGGTCGGCCGCGGGGCGCCGTTCCAGCATGTCGCGGAGCTGGACCAGGCTGGCCTGCGCCTGGCAGTTGGCAAGGGCGCGGCGTACGACCTGTACCTGAGTCGCACGCTCGAACAGGCCGAGCTGGTGCGGGCCGATACCTCTGCCGGGGCGGTCGACCTGTTCATCGAGCAAGGTCTGGATGCTGCCGCTGGCGTGCGTCAGCCGCTGCAGAAGGTTGCAGACGCCGACCCGCGCTACCGCGTGCTGGAGGGTGCTTTCACGTCTATCCGCCAGGCGATGGCGGTGCCCCGCGGCCGCGACAGTGGCGCTGCCTATGTTCGCGATTTCGTCGAGCGCCAGCTTCGCTCAGGTTTTGTCCGAGGCGCATTGCTCGCCACCGGCCAGACCGACGTCAGCGCACCCCGCTGATCAAAATCACGTTGCCTGGCGCAATGCGTTCGCCAAGCAGTCGAACACGCGGTCAGCTTCTGCAACGTTCGCCGCCCTGAGGCTGCCATGAAGCAGGCCATGCCCCACGTGGAACTCCACGGGCACGCCTGCCTTGGCCAGTTCATCAGCATATATCCGGGCGTGGTCACATAGCGGGTCGTATTGCGCTGCGACGATAAATGCCGGTGCAACGCCGGGCCGGATGGCAGCGTCCAGAGGCAATGCCCTGGGGTCGGAGGACAGTTCCGTGGTGGGGGTATAGATTGCCAGGGCGTCGCGAACATCCTCAGCGCTCAACAATGGCGCGTTTGCATGCTCCTGCATGGACGGCAGGTCCGGACGGGCCGTGAGTAGCGGATAAACCAGGCCTTGCAATGTCGGCTGCGGCTGACCGTTCTCATGCAGGTGGACGCACAAGCCCGCTGCGAGCGTTGCGCCCGCACTGTCGCCCACTATCGCCAGCCGCTGGCTGTCCACCGAATCCCAGTGCCCCGATGTGAGCGCGTGCCACACTGTCAGGGCGTCCTCGAGAGGCGCGGGAAAGGGATGCTCGGGCGCCAGCCTGTAGCCGACCGCAATTATCCTGGCCGGCAGACGTGACAGCAAAGCCCGTGCGAACCAGTCATGGGTGGTGTGGTCTCCCAGGCACCAGCCGCCGCCGTGCAGATACATGACCGTCGGCCAGCCGCCTGTGGCGGGTGCTTCCCCCGGTTGGTAGATGCGCACGGGTACCTGCTGGCAGAGCTCGTCTCGTATGCTGATGCCGTGCATGTCGGGACAGAAATGAGTGGATGATTCGCGAAAACTGGCTCGGCGTACTTGCCAGTCATCCGTGCGAGCCACGAATCTTGCGCATTCCTGCACATACCTCTCAAGCGGCGGTTCGAGTCCGTAGGTAGCCATTCAAGCCTCATCGATAAAAGCGTCGGGCATGTAGGCATCAGAAAACAAACTGGTGGCCCAGTTCCTTTTCCACCCATTGCAGGAAACACCTTACCCTGGGGAACGTCGCGTGGGCCTTGGGGAAAACCAGATGGTGCGCAGCGACTCGCGCGCCTAATGATTCGGGCGAGACTTTGACCAAGGTTCCGGCCTCGAGGTATTTCTGTGCCAGAAGTCCACTCTCCAGCGCAAAGCCCAAACCATGGCTGGCGGCCTCAAGGCTCATGTAGGAACGATCGAAACTGAGGGCATAGGGCTTTTCCGGGCGTGCCAGGCCATGCTGGGCAAACCAGGCTGGCCATTTCAACAGCGTCGCTTCTGAAAGGATCAGGTCGTAGTCGAGCAGGTCCGCGGCCCTGCTGACTGGCTGTCGGGCAAGAAGCTTGGGGGCTGCCAGGACCTCGAATGTCTCGTTACCCACGGTACGTACTTCGTAGCTGGGCCAGTTTGGCTCGCCGTGACGGATGTCCACGTCGATCTTGTCGCGGCTGAAATGCAATGCCTCGTAGGAGCAGGACAGATTGATCTGGATGGCCGGATATTCCTCACGAAATGCCTCGAGCCGGGGCATCAGCCAAAGCAATCCGAAACTTGGGGAGGAGTGCAAGCGCAGGCAGTCCAGGCTGACGTCACTGCTTGCGCGTTCCGTCGCAATGGCAAGGCTGTGCAGGATGCCCGAAACCTCCTTCAGGTATTGCTGACCTACCGGGGTAAGGGTCACGCCACGAGCGCCACGGACAAACAGTTGCCTGCCGATCAAGGCCTCGAGCTTTGCCAATTGGTGACTGACTGCGGATGGCGTCAGGTCCAGCACTTCGGCTGCACGGGCAACGTTTCCGAACCGGGCGGCCTGCTCGAAGGCCTGTATGGTCTTGAGCGGTGGCAAGGGCGTTGCCGCGTCGTTGAGCGAGCGCATAGGGGCTCCACAGCATTATTTTTAGTATGGGTTGCCCGAAGGATAGCCGAGTAGAGCTGAATTTTTTTCAGCGTTGGATGATTTTCACGTTATTGCTCGTGCTGCCCCTGGGGCACAAGCTGAACCCACGATTCCTGAATCGCCCCATAAAAACAAACAGAGGGTTCACACATGCTTCTCCAAGGTAAAGTCGCGATCGTCACCGGTGCCGCCTCCGCACGTGGCATCGGCCGTGCTACTGCAGCCACATTCGCCCAGCAAGGTGCCCGCGTGGTAATCCTCGACCTGGACGAATCCGCCGCCCGCGACGCCGCGGCCTCCCTGGGCGAAGGCCATCTGGGCCTTGCGGCGAACGTCGCTGACGAAGTTCAGGTGCAGCGCGCTGTCGCAACGGTCATCGAACATTTCGCACGCATCGATATCCTGATCAACAACGCCGGTATCACCCAGCCGCTGAAGACGCTGGATATCCGTGGCGCTGACTACGACAAGGTGCTGGACGTCAGCCTCCGTGGAACGCTGCTCATGTCGCAGGCGGTAATTCCGCTTATGCGCCAGCAAGCCAGCGGCAGCATCGTCTGCATGTCCTCTGTTTCAGCACAACGCGGCGGCGGCATTTTCGGTGGCCCCCACTACAGTGCCGCGAAAGCAGGCGTCCTGGGGCTGGCCAAAGCCATGGCCCGGGAGCTGGGCCCGGACAACGTTCGGGTCAACTCGATCACCCCAGGTCTGATCCATACCGACATCACTGGCGGCTTGATGCAGGACGAGCGTCGCCACGCCATCATCGACTCCATCCCGCTGGGGCGCCTGGGCGCAGCACAGGATGTGGCCAACGCCGCGCTGTTCCTGGCCAGCGACCTTTCTTCGTACCTGACCGGTATTACCCTGGATGTGAACGGTGGAATGCTGATTCACTGATTTCACGTGGGCGGGCCGTTGTGGCCCGTTCGGTTCTGGATCGATGATGCAGCCGGGTCTCGCGACCTGGCGGTCGATAAAAACAAGAGATCGGACCATCATGACTACCCTGTCGCTCGAAGCGGTTACGACCGTGCGTACCTCCGCCTACCGGAAGACGGCCTGGCGCCTGATGCCTTTTTTGATGCTGTGTTACCTGTGCGCCTATCTGGACCGCGTCAACGTTGGCTTCGCCAAGCTGCAAATGATGAACGATCTGGCCCTCAGCGAAATGGTCTACGGGCTGGGCGCCGGCATGTTCTTCCTCGGTTACTTCCTCTGCGAGGTCCCAAGCAACATCATCCTCCACAAGGTGGGCGCACGGATATGGATCGCCCGCATCATGATCACCTGGGGGATCATCTCCGCGCTGTTCGCCTTTGTTGAAACCGCCTGGCAGTTCTATCTCCTGCGCTTCTTGCTAGGTATCGCCGAAGCCGGTCTGGCCCCAGGGCTGTTGCTCTACCTCACCTACTGGTTCCCATCCTATCGCCGGGCGCGCATGACGGTGCTGTGGTTCGTCGCCATACCTCTGTCCGGAATGGTCGGTGGCCCGCTGTCGGGCTGGATCATGAATCACTTTGCAGGTGTACACGGTTGGGCAGGGTGGCAATGGATGTTCGTGCTCGAAGCCGTGCCCACTGTTGTCGTTGGCTTGCTGGTCTTGAGTTATCTCAAGGATGGGGTTCATCAAGCTAGCTGGCTCAACGATGAAGAGAAGGCCCTGGTAACCCGTGAGCTGGCCGAAGACAATCAGCAGAAGGTCACCCATGCATCGGTAGGCGAGTTCATTCGCGATCGGCGCCTGTGGTTGTTGGCGGCCATTTACTTCTGCGTCGTGATGGGCCAGTACGCAATCACCTTCTGGCTACCGACGCTGGTGCGCAATGCCGGGGTGTCCGACCCTCTGCACATCGGCTTCCTTACCAGCCTGCCTTACCTCTGCGCAATCGTCGCGATGCTACTGGTTGGCCGCAGCGGCGATAAGCACCGCGAGCGTCGCTGGCACCTGATCTTGCCGATGATCGCTGGGGCCATCGGGTTGAGCCTGGCCGCGCTGATGGGAGGAAACGTAACCCTCTCCATCCTCAGCCTGTGCCTGGCCGCCTCGGGAATCCTGTCCGCGACCTCGCTGTTCTGGATGTTGCCCACCACACTACTGGGCGGTGTCTCCGCTGCCGCGGGTATCGCTGCAGTCAACAGCTTCGCCAACCTGGCAGGTTTCTGTTCGCCCTACCTGATCGGCTGGATCACTACCCAGACTGGGTCCAGCGCCATCGGCATGTACCTGATAACCGGCATATTGGTGGGCGGTGCCTCGCTGGTACTGCGCATACCTGCTGCCTTGGTCAATCGTTGAGATACCGGAGTTTGTAGCCATGACGACTGTTCGACCCCTGAGCCTTGCTGAACGCGCTCACAATATCCGCCGACACGCCTTGCGAATGGGCCAGGTCCAGGGCCAAGGCTATGTAGGCCAAGCCCTTGGCGCCGCCGACTTGCTTGCAGTGTCCTATTTTCATGCCCTGAATTATCAGCCTGACGATCCAGAGTGGGAGTCGCGCGACCGCTTCTATCTTTCTATCGGCCACTATGCGATCGCGCTGTATGCCGCATTGATCGAAGCCCGGATCGTTCCCCTCGATGAGCTGGAAACCTACGGCTCGGACGACAGCCGCCTGCCGATGTCGGGCATGGCCGCTTACACCCCTGGCATGGAGATCACTGGCGGGTCGCTGGGCCAAGGCCTGGGTATTGCGGTCGGCGCGTGCCTGGGCCTCAAGCGCAAAGCCTCGTCTTCCTTCGTCTACAACCTGCTGTCGGACGGTGAGTTGAACGAAGGTTCCACCTGGGAAGCGGTGATGTCAGCGTCGCATTGGAAGCTCGACAACCTGATCGCCATCGTCGACGTCAACAACCAACAGGCCGACGGCTATTCGAGCGAGATTCTTTCCTTCGAGCCTATCGTGGATCGCTGGCAGGCGTTTGGCTGGTTCACCCAGCGCGTCGACGGCAATGACCTCGATGCATTGGTCGCAGCGTTCGACGCGGCACGCAATCATGAGGGTGCGCAACCGCGGGTCATCATCTGCGACACCAAGATGGGCAAAGGGGTGCCGTTCCTGGAAACACGAGAGAAGACCCACTTCATCCGTGTGGAAGAACACGAATGGGAGCTGGCCCTCAACAATCTCGAAGAAGGAAAACAACAATGAGCAACGCTGCCAACAGCCAGGCTTCGGCTGGCGAACCGGTCAAGAAGCGCCTCACCACATCAGCGATGATTGCTTCCATTGCCTCTGAGGGCCAGGCAACCAAGTCAGCACCTTTCGGGCATGCGTTGGCTGCGCTGGCCGATCAGCGCCCGGACATCGTGGGCCTGTCTGCGGACCTGTCCAAGTACACCGACCTTCATATCTTCGCAAAGGCCCACCCGGATCGTTTCTATCAGATGGGCATGGCCGAGCAGCTGCTGATGAGTGCGGCCGCCGGGATGGCGCGCGAGGGTTTCGTGCCATTCGCCACGACCTATGCCGTATTTGCGTCGCGCCGCGCTTACGACTTCATCTGCATGGCGATTGCGGAGGAAAACCTCAACGTCAAGATCGTCTGCGGCCTACCGGGTCTTACCACGGGCTATGGACCTAGCCACCAGGCCACAGACGACCTGGCGATCTTTCGCGCAATGCCCAACCTGATGATCGTCGACCCCTGTGACGCACTTGAGATCGAACAGGCCGTACCCGCGATTGCTGCGCATCAAGGGCCGGTCTACATGCGCCTGCTGCGCGGCAACGTACCGATGGTTCTGGACGAATACGGCTACAAGTTCGAGATCGGCAAGGCCAAGACCCTGCGCACCGGCAAGGACGTATTGATCATTTCCACCGGTCTGATGACCATGCGCTCGCTGGAAGCGGCGAAGACACTGCAGGCAGACGGTGTTGATGTCGCCGTGCTGCACGTGCCGACCATCAAGCCTCTGGATGAGCAAACCATCCTTGCCGAAGCGAGGCAGTCGGGCCGCCTGGTGGTCACCGCCGAAAACAGCTCGATCATTGGTGGCTTGGGTGAGGCTGTCGCCGGGCTGTTGATGCGTAACGGCGTAACGCCGACCTTCAGGCAGATCGCGCTTCCCGATGCGTTTCTCGATGCGGGTGCGCTGCCGACGCTGCATGATCGGTACGGCATATCGACCGAGGCGGTGTGTGCTCAGGTCAAAGCCTGGCTTTGAGATCAGCCTGGGGCTGTGCATCTGCAGGCCACCGGCAAGCAATACGTAGTCATCTTCGCCGGTGCTCGCCGCACTCTGACAAGCGCGGAGACAGCGTTATCCCTTCCGCACTGCCATAATCGACAAATCTGCACTCAAGCGGCCCGGGCTTGGCATGACGCCAACCCGGGCCGTCTTTTTTTCGGTCAATGCCACTGCCCACGTTTCAGGAAGCTTCACATGTATCCTCTCCCTTCCACTCTGCACGCCAGTGTCCGTGCAGGACTGACCCTTTTGCTCACAGGAGGCATGAGCGCCGTGTGCCATGCCGCAACGAGCGCCGCAAATACGGTCAGCGTCGCACCCACGGTCGTTACCGGGTCGTATTTGCCGGCGAGCAGTTTCGATTTGCCGTTTTCGGTCGATACCGTGGACCTTTCCCACGGAGCCGATGGCCAGCTGGGGGTCAACCTGTCCGAAGTGCTCACCAAGGTTCCCGGCCTGGTGGTACAGAACCGGCAGAACTATGCCCAGGACCTGCAGGTTTCCTCGCGGGGCTACGGCGCGCGCTCGGCCTTCGGCATCCGTGGCCTGAAAGTGCTCAGCGATGGCATCCCGGCCAGCACGCCGGACGGGCAGGGGCAGGCCGCCTCGCTCAATCTGGATGTGGCCGACCGTATCGAAGTGCTTCGCGGCCCGGCAGCGACGATCTACGGCAGCAACGCCGGGGGTGTGATCCAGATGTTCAGCCGTGACGGGCAGGGGCCCGCCCGAGTCGGCGCCGAAACCACCTTTGGCAGTGATGGTTTCAACAAGAACCACCTGTCCGCCGAGGGCGGCAATGAAACGGCCGGCTTCCTGCTCGATGCATCGCGCATGGACACAGACGGCTACCGCGACCATAGCGCAGCACGGCGTGACCAGACCTTCGCCAAGGTGCATGTGAACCCGGACCCCGACTCGCGCCTGGCGCTTGTCTATAGCAGCCTCGAGCAGAATGGTACGCAGGATCCGCTTGGGCAGGCCTGGGAAGCCTACAAGCACGACCCGCGCTCCAGCCCGGCGGTGGCCGAGACCTACAATACCCGCAAGAGCATTGACCACCAGCAGGTCGGGATGAACTACGAGCGCTACATAGGCGATGCCACGCTGCAGTTCAACCTGTATGCCGGGCAGCGCAGTGTCGTCCAGTACCTTTCCATTCCCCGAACCGTGGCCTCCAATAGCCAGCGCGGTGGTGGCGTGGTGGACTTCGATCGCGAATTCCACGGCGGCACCTTGCGCTGGATCCAGCCGGTACTCGCAGTGCCCGGCGACCTGAAAGTCAGCGTCGGCGCCGATTACGACCAGAGCAGGGATGAACGCCGTGGATACCAGAATTTCAGCGGCAGCGAACTGGGCGTGAAGGGCGAGCTGCGCCGTGATGAGCGCGACACCGCCACTAGCCTGGATCCCTATGTCCAGGTCCACTGGGAAATCGGCGACTGGACCACTGACCTAGGCCTGCGCCACAGCACCATGCGCATGAAGGTGGATGACCACTACCTGGCCAATGGCGACTCCAGCGGTTCCAGAAAATACCAGCAGAACAGTCCGTCGTTGTCGGTGATGTACGCCTTCACGCCCGGCCTGCGCGGCTATGCAAGCGTCGGCAAGGGCTTTGAAACCCCCACGCAAGCCGAGATGGCCTACGCCCCGGGTGTGGCCGAGAGCTTCAACTTCGGGCTCGAACCCGCCACCAGCACCCAGTACGAAGTAGGTATCAAGTACCGCCTGGGCGAGCAGACCCGGCTTACCGCAGCGGTGTATGAAATCCATACCGATGACGAGATCGTCGTGGCCAGCGCCACGGCAGGGCGCACTAGCTATCGCAATGCCGGGCGCACCCTGCGCCGCGGTTTCGAAGCCAGCCTGCAGAGTGACCTGAGCGCGCAGTGGCAGGCGACCCTGGTGTACACCCGTACCGATGCGCGCTACGCGGATGATTTCGCCCAGGGCACCCAGACCATCGATAGTGGCAGCCATCTGCCGGGTGTTCCGCTGAATAACCTGTACGGCGAGCTGGTGTGGAAGCCTGCGGCGTTCGTCACTATGGGCCTCGAAGGGCAGTACCGCAGCAAGGTGTATGTGGAGGACAGCAACGGCGCCAAGCCGGCGCCGGCCTATGCGGTGTTCAATTGGCGTGCACGCTTTGAACAGCACGCCGGCCCCTGGACGTTCCACCAGCTGGTGCGCCTGGACAATCTGCTGGACCGGCAGTATGTAGGTTCGGTGATCGCCGGTGACAGCAACTCGCGCTATTACGAGGCAGCGCCGGGACGGTCGTGGTACGCGGGGGCGGGCCTGGGCTACCAGTTCAGGTGACCGATATCAGGGTCGAGCGCGGCGGGGTCGTTGAGTCGCGCCGTCTTTGAGGTTTGACTCGATTGGCACCTCTCTATCTTGCTGATACCTTCAGCTGCATCGCGATCTCCTTTCGGTCGCTGCCTGGATAGCCAACAGAGGTGCCGCATGACGTTAGAACGTACCCAAGCCCAGCTCTACCTCGAAGACCTGAAGGTAGGCGACACCTTTACCAGTGGCACGTACGAGATGAGCGAAGAGCGTATTCTGGCCTTCGCCGCCGAGTTCGATCCCCAACCCTTCCATACCGACCCCGAAGCCGCCAAGGACACCTTTTTCGGTGGGCTGGCAGCCAGCGGCTGGCATACCAGTGCAGTCACCATGCGCTTGCTTGTGCAGAGCACGCCCCTGGCGGGCGGCCTGATTGGCGCGGGCAGCGAGGTCTCGTGGCCCAGAGCTGTGCGGCCGGGGGATGTCCTGCGGGTGGTCACTACGATCAAGGAGCTCACTCCCTCCAAATCCAAGCCTGACCGGGGCATGGCTCTCGTCGAAAGCGTTGCTCTGAACCAGGACGATGCGGTGTGTCAGAAGAGCGTTTCCAAGGTTCTGGTGTTTAGACGCGAGCAGCTGGGGCCTGCCTGAGCACGGCGGTCTCCGGTATGAAGGGCGATGTGAGCCGTGTGACAGGCGGCACGGCAAGCAAGCCGCATGCTTACAGACCCGCGCTGGACACGAGATGGGTCCACGCCCTGGCGTCCATCTGGCCAAGGATGCGTGCCTCGCCCTTGTCGGCGACCGAGATGAACAGCGCGCTGGCGTAGGCGCTGGAGCGTTCTCCGCCGGCAACTTTCAACTGCCGTTCCAACCGGTCGATGCACCCGCTGTGGGTGACCAGTACCAGATTGCGCCCGGCATTCTTGTGGCCAAGCGCGGTGTCGGCGAAGCCCTTGTCGCATTGGTTGAGCCAGTCTTGCGTGGCGATCGGCTTGCTGAAGATGAAGTGGGCGGTTTGTCGTGTACGGACTTCCGGGCTGCTGAAAAGGTCGGCATTCTCCAGCCCCAGCTCTGCAATGCCCTTGCCGACGTCGGCGGCCACCTGGCTCCCGGCGACGGTAATGCCAGCCGGGTCGTCCAGGCAGGCACTCTGTGACCGGTCACAGCGCTCGGCGTGGCGAATCAGCACCATCACTCCACCCTTGGCCCATTGCGCGTAGATCCCGCTATCGCGCATCTCCTGCTCGTTGGTCACGTCCAGCACCTGCGTTTGCGCGAGATACCATGCGCTCGCTGCGGCGAGCGCGATGACGGCCGTCACCGCCGCTTTCATCAGTGTGGTTACGTGAAACCGGCGTTCATGTGAACGCCCAGGAACAGCGGGACGCTGCATGATGCCTTGCTGCATGGGTCACTCCGACAAGTAGACAGGGGCAGGCGGCAGTCAGGCGCGGACCCCCATGGATCGCCGCACTCTAGGGGGGGATGCATGGCGCGGCGGTGAAGCAAACGTGAAAAAAACCTGAAATGGGGGCGTGGCCGCTCATGGTTTCTTCGATGACTTTCTCAATACACTGCCCCAGGCCTGGTCCTTTTCATGTTTCCATTCTCGATCAGCCTGGCTGTCGGGCCTCAGCTGTCGCTCGATGTCGCTGGCGGCACTGGCCTGGCACTGGCGAAACCCATCGTCCCAGCCCGTGGCATATTGCGGATCCTGCAGGTAGACGGTCACGTTTTTCCGGAACTCACCCAGCGCTCCGGCCGCTTGTCGACCGCTGGCACATCCGTCATCGAAGCCGTTGGCAAACGGCGCGGGATAACCTTCGGCAAGTAGCCGCTGGCTGGTGCTCTGACAACCGCCCAGCAAGGCAAGCGTGAAACAGACAGCTGTTCCCATCCGGGCTTTCCGCTGCCAACAGCGCAAGATACTCATTCAACTAGCCCTGCATGCCACGAGGTTGCTGATCAGGTTGCCAATGAAGCGTTCAGGCAAACACTGCTCGAATGCTTGAGACTGTAAGTGGAGATGCATTGGGGTGCGGTGAAGCGAATGTGAAAAAAGTCTGTGTTGGCCCGGGCTGGCTCAGTCCACACTCGGCGCATTGTCGCTCCCTTGGACTTTTGCCTCCTCAACGCTGCCAACACTCGCCCGATAGAGCAGCCAGCGATAGCACGACACCGCTATCAGCCAGTCAATCAACAGGGTCCACACGTTGTGAGAAAGAAAGTGGGCGCCTTGCAGCATCCTGCCTGCCGATAGAAGCGTGCCAAGGCCGAGTGCTACGGCAAGTGCAACTCGGCTGGCCCGTGGATGCCGGTCACGCAGCGCGAAATACAGGGCCAGAAGAGCAAACCCAGTGGAAGCATGTCCGCCCGGCCAGCATCGGCCCGGCTTTGGCGAGTCCACCCGGTCTCCTAGCAGAGGGACGTAGGGCTCGCTCCCCCCGAACGCCTGCAAGCTCCACGGGCACTGCACGTCGGTCAGTGCCTTGAGCGGCGTGACGATGCCGGTGCACAGGCCAATGGTCAGAACGGCGTAGCCCAACGGTCTTCGCCACACCCGGAGTCTCGAGTTGAACACGCTCGCAACCAGGCCGGCGATCAAGACCAGGGCAAAGAGAATGACCCCCTGTTTGACACGTTCATGCAACACTGTTTCCAGCCAGTAACTGTGCCGGCCGGTAAAACCGAGGCCGGGAACATAGAATATCTTGGCAAGAGGAAAATCGATGGCGGCCACGTTGGAAACAAGCAACGCTATCATGGTCAGGACTGGCAGTGCGATTGCAATTCGGAAGTTGAAAGGACGTGAGGCGGGTTGAACATGTAATGAGAATCTTTTCATATAATCCATTCCAGAAGCCGTTACGCCGACTCACCATCAGACGTCGACTTTTCACGAATACTTGACATTTTATCGACACAACAGCGACTGCCCGGAACATCAAATGCCACGCCGCTCCAGTTGGAGTCAGTCCAACTAATAATGCTCGGCAATGGCCTCCAGGAAAGCGCCCGCATGAAGCTCTTGATCGTTGAAGACAATCGTGACATCCATGACAACCTCGTTGATTTTTTCGAACTCAGGGGCCACGCCGTTGAAGGGGCACTGGACGGCCTGACCGGTTTGCACCTGGCCGAGACCGGATGTTTTGACGCGATCATTCTCGATATCATGCTGCCCGGCATCGACGGAAACGAGATCTGCAACCTGCTACGCAGACGCTCCAGGTCGGCGGCCGCCATCATCATGCTGACCGCAAGGGACGAGCTGGATGATCGACTGATGGGCTTCAAGGCAGGGGCCGACGACTACGTGGTGAAACCTTTCGCCATGGCCGAGATACTCGCCCGGATCGAAGCCATCGTTTTCCGGCGAGCCGGGCATAACGGCCGCAAGCTGGACTTGCTGGATCTTCAACTCGACCTGGACACCCTGGAGGTCCGTAGAGGCAACATCCCGATCAAACTAAGCCCCGCCAACCTGAAGATTCTCGAACTGCTGATGCGCAGCAGTCCGGCCATCGTCAAGCGCAAGAAACTTGAAGAGTTGCTCTGGGGATCGACCTGCCACGACATGAAAGTCGACAGTATCCGCAGCCATATTCATCAGATCAGGCAGGCCGTGGACAAACCGTTCGAAAAAAAACTGCTGCATACCGTGCGCGGTGATGGCTACAGGATCTGCAGTCCGGACCCTTGAACCTCCCGGGTGGGTACAGACCGGGAGCTTAAGTCGCCAAGCGTGGCCTTGAAGTCGTCAACTTGTGAAAAATACGTGGGGTTCACATAGCAACTTCCAAGTGTAATCTGGCCTGCTACCGAAACCGCGCTGGCTGACATCCTTTAGTTAATGTTTTCACAAAAACACCACGGAACGTGCCCTAGCTTGCGCGCCAATGCCATCCCATCAACGCAAGTCTGCGTTGATGCCCCTGGTTTTGATCGCGTAGGGTTTTATGCTCAAGATAAAAGCGGTTCGTCCTGCCTTGGTGACAATGCTCGCCAGCGTTTTTCTGTTGATCGGCTTCAATAGTACGCTCTGGCTGCATATAGCTTCTATTACGGAGTCAAACGGGTCGGGCATGATGATGCGGCTCGCTTTCGCACTCTTGATAGTCTGTGCATTCAACCTGTTCATCACACTGTTCACGTTCGGCCGCACGCTGAAACCGGCACTGATGCTGCTCTTCGTCATCAGTGCGGGCGCTACGTACTTCATGAATGAATATGGGGTGATGATCGATGTCGGCATGATCCGCAACGTCGCGCAAACCGACCCGAGCGAAGTCCAGGGCTTGATGTCGCCATCCTTGCTGGGTTACCTGCTGGCGTTGGGCGTATTCCCTGCGTATGTACTCTGGAAAACACCAATCCGCTATCGTCCATGGCCCCAGGAGTTGATTGGAAAAGGGCTGGTAGTGCTGTTCTGTGCATCGCTGATGGGCAGTGTCAGCCTGCTCAACTACAAGGGCCTGTCTTCGTTGTTTCGCAATCATCACGAGTTGCGCTTGATGGTAGTGCCGAGCAACGTCATCGGTGCTTCGATCAGCTATGCACGCGAAGGTCTCGAGACGGCTCGGCAGCCCTTCATGCCGATTGCGCAGGATGCGCAGCTGGATGGCAGTTGGGCGCGCCACCCGCGCAAGTCCCTGACGGTGCTGGTCGTGGGCGAGAGCGCGCGAGCGGCAAACTTCGGCATACTGGGCTACCCGCGCGACACAACGCCTGAGCTCAGCAAGGAAGAGGGCCTGCTCGCCTTCAGCAAGGTCACTTCATGCGGCACGGAAACCGCAGTTTCTGTCCCCTGCATGTTTTCCAACATGGGCCGCAAGCACTATGACGTGGCCCGTGCGAAAAACCAGGAAGGCCTGCTCGATGTACTCAAGCGTGCGGGTTTGGCAGTGATATGGCGTGACAATCAATCCGGCTGCAAGGGCACCTGCGATCGAGTGGCACTGCAAGACGTGAGCAAGAGCAAGGCCCCGGTGCTATGCGCCAACCACGAATGCCGCGACGAGATCCTCTTGCAAGACCTCCAGCCACTGATCGATCATCTCGACAAGGACACTGTGCTGGTCCTGCACCAGATGGGCAGCCATGGCCCTGAGTACTTCAAGCGCTATCCTCGCGCGTTCGAACGTTTCTCGCCGGTATGCCAGGGCAATGCGCTTGAAAAGTGCAGCCGGGAAAGCATCGTCAACGCTTATGACAACACCATCGCCTACACGGACCACGTCCTGGCCAGCCTGATCGACGTGCTGCGCGACAACGCGGACAAGGTAGACAGCGCCATGATCTATCTGGCCGACCATGGCGAGTCGCTCGGGGAGTACAACCTCTATCTTCACGGTACGCCCTACCTGCTTGCGCCGGAAGAGCAGAAACATGTGCCGATGATCACCTGGTTTTCCGACGGCTATCAACGTGCGTTCCAGCTCGACAGCCGCTGCCTGCAGGGGAAGAGGGATAACGCCCTAAGTCATGACAACCTGTTCCATTCTCTGTTGGGTCTGCTGAAGGTGAACACACAAGCCTACGAGCCATCCCTGGATCTTTTTACAGGATGCCGGGCCGCAAGTCCGATGACCTGAGCAGAGGAGAGCCGCAGAGGGGTTAATGGCAACTGCAACGCATGCGACATCGAGCGAGCGGGTTACGCCATCTGGAACGCTCGCCTGGCCATGAACACCAGAAACAGAATGCGTCAGAACGCATATGCCAAGGTGGCCGTGGCACTACGCGGGGTGCCATACCATCCACGTGAACCGATCGCCGTGTAGTAGTTCTCGTCCAACACGTTGTTGAGGTTCAGCGAGACACTGGTTTGCGGCGTGACCGCGTATTGCGCCATGAGGTCGACCACGCTGTAGGCGTCCTGCCCGAACGTTTCACTGTTGGGTCCGGAACCTTTGTAGTATTCCGCTCCCTGCCAGCGCACACCACCGCCCACTTTCAACTTCGGCATGGTCTGCAGACGATAGCTCGTGAACAGTTTCAGGGTGTCGCGCGGTACTTCGGTGAGCAGGCGGTCGCCGTCCGAATCCGTTATCTCGGCATAGGTGTAGCTGGCCGATACTTGCCAATCGGGCAGGATCTCTCCCGCCATTTCCATCTCGAAACCGCGGGTCTTGGTACCGGACTCGGCACGGTAGGCCTGGTTCCCGTCCGGCGCCAGGTTGCTGCCGTCGGCCACGGCAAGGTTGTCCTGACGTACCTCGAACACGCTGAAAGCAGTGGTCAGGCGTTTGTCCCAGAACTCGCTCTTGATACCGAGCTCGTAGTTCACACCTTCTTCCGGGTCCAGGTAGGTGCCGCTGGCAGTCTTGTTGCTCTGCGGCTTGAAGATGGTGGTGTAGCTGGCATAGGCCGACCAGTTTTCATTCAAGTCATACACAAGCCCGACGTAAGGCGTGACGACCCCGCTTTCGCCGCGCGAGGTGCGGCTGGAGTCACCTGTCGACAGGGTGTGGGAGACTTCGTCACGTTTCCAGTCGATCACCCGCGCGCCGGTAATCAGCGACAGGTCATCGGTCAGGCTCCAACGGGCCGAAGCCACCAGGCCGGTCTGGGTTTCATCCAGCGCATCTTTCGACGACTTGGTGTGGATGGCGTCCGGGATCGCCAGCGAGCCGTCCCAGGTGTAGATGTTGTCAATGGTCTGGTACGACCACAGCGGATAACCGTCGTTGCGGTAGTAGGCGTTGTAGTGACTGGCCCCAAGGTAAAGTTGATGCTCGCGGGACAGGAACTCGAACGGCCCGGACGCCGACAGATCGAACGAGGTCTGCCGGGGCTCTCCCGCCCAACGGCCAGTCCAGGTGCTGATACCGCTGCCATCCGGGTTTACGGTGCCGCTGGCAGCGGTGGCAAAGGCGTCGTCATAGCTGCGGCGGTTGTGTTCGGCATTCAGCTTCAGCTGCCAGCCGTTGCCCAGCTCGTGATCCAGGGTCGTGAACACCGTCTTCGTTCGCCGCTTGTGATAGCTCCAGTCCGAAGCCGAGTTGAACGAGCGGGAAGGCTTGAAGTGACTGCCATCGGAATTGAACATCGGGAAGCCGTGGTTGCCAGCCCCTTCGTTGTCCATTTCCTGATATTCCGCCCCCACCGTCAGCATCGTGCTCTCGGTGAGGTCCCATTCCAACACGCCGTATGCCACCTGCCTTTCCAGGGACTGGCGGTCTACATGGCCCTGGTTGTCGGTGTATGACGCGACGAAACGGCCGCGTACATTGCCGCTCTCCGACAACTTGCCGGACACGTCCAGTTCGGTGCGATAGCTGTCCCACGAGCCCGCCTTGAGGGTCAGCGTACGTTGAGTCTCGAACGTAGGCTTCTTGCGAATCAGGTTGACGGTCGCGCCGGGGTCCCCAGTGCCAGACATCAAGCCAGTCGCCCCGCGTACCACCTCGACCCGGTCATACGACACCATGTCGGCGAGCTCGTCACGAAAACCGAAGGTATTGGGCCGGTTGATACCATCGACCTGAATGCTGCCAATTTCGAAGCCACGCACATAGATATGATTGGCGTCGCTACCGGCCGGTCCCATGCTGTCAACGACCACACCAGGTGTCTGTTCAAGCACCTGAGTGACATCTGTCAGATTCTGGTCTTCGATCTGCTGCCGGGTTACCACGCTGACCGATTGCGGCGTCTCGCGTGGCGACAGGCGCATCCCGGTCGCGGTGCTGCCCGAGCCAGTGGTGTAGCTGCCTGTGCCTTCGGTGGTGGCGCCCAGCTGCACGCTGGACACGGTAGTGGCGTCGAGCTCCAGTGAGCCGTCCTGGCCGACAGGCGCGGCCCAGGCATGGGTGCTGGCAAGCAGCGAGCCGGGAAGACTCAGCGCCAGTGCAGCCTGGCGAATACCGAGGGCGAGGGGAGAAAAGCAAGCGGACATCCATTGGCTCCTGATCGAAGAGACAGCGTGATACCAATACGAAACGTATAATTAACGATAATCCTTCGCAGAAATGCGGCGCGATGGTGTGATGCTGCCTCGCAATTGTCAACGGATGTTTCAAATTCATAGGGAAGAACTGGAGGATTTCCTACTGGCTCGGCTTTCTATAATTCGTGTCAGGCGTTAGCCTCGGCACAATGAACACCCCTAAGCCGGGCAGCAGATCGACCCTGCGCTGGGCCGCAAGAGGCCTACAAAAACTCCACCCGCCGATAGAACTTCAATCGCCATGTCAGACGGTTTCCCTGGATTGCCCTCGCTTAACGCCCTACGTGTCTTCGAAGTGGTCGCTCGCCATCTGAATTTCCGCCTGGCTGCCGAGGAACTGGGCGTGACCCAGGCCGCAGTGGCTCAACAGGTCCGCGGGCTGGAGGCGAGCCTGGATCTTCGCTTGTTCGAACGCCTGGCCCGCGGTCTGGCACTGACCGACGCGGGCTTGGCCTACAGCTCAAGCATTCGCAGTGCATTGGGAATGATCGATGAGGCAACGCGCCTGCTCAGGCCACAGGCTGCTCACTTGACGGTCAGCGTCACGCCTACTTTCGCTTCGAAGTGGCTCATTCCCAGGCTTGGAACCTTTGCACAAAGTCATCCGGACATCGATTTGCGGGTGCTGGCAACGGATCGGCTATCCCATTTCAGCACCGACGGAGTGGACATCGCTGTCCGCTACGGCTCGCCCGAATTCGGCGCTGGGTTGAACAGCGAACTGTTGATGGAACAGCGCATCGTTGCAGTGGCCAGCCCAGCGTTGGTTGCAGGGTCTCAAATCCCGGTCAGCTTTGAGCAGCTTCAGGATTTCACCATGCTTCACGATGCGCATGACTTCTGGCCCCAGTACTTGGCGCAGTTGTTCCCCCGACACGTCCAACCTACCTCGAAAAACCTGCGCTTCAACCAGACGTCGCTCGCCATCGATGCAGCCGTCAATGGCCAAGGCATCGCATTGGCCAGCATGGCCTTCGTCAGCCAAGACATCGTGGCGGGGAGGCTGGTGCAGGTATTCGCGCAGCAGCTCCAACTCGAAAAGGCGTTCTACCTGGTATGGCCGCGAAAGGGGCAGCAGTCTTCGGCGCTGAGCGAGGTAAAACACTGGCTGAAGCAGCAGGCTGACGATAGTTGATCTACTGTCTTCGTGAAGCTTGGCTGTCTCCCTCCGCTCTGGGTGCGCTGCTAAGGTAAATGCACCTTGGCAATCAGTATTTCCACATCTGGAGGCAGCATGTCAGTAGAAAAAGTAGCGATCATCACCGCCGGTGGCAGCGGTATGGGTGCGGCAGCAGCACGCCGCCTGGCAGCCGACGGTTTCAAGGTGGGCATCCTGTCTTCATCCGGCAAGGGTGAAGCGCTCGCCAATGAACTGGGCGGCATCGGAGTCACCGGTAGTAACCAGTCGTTGGAGGACTTGCAGCGGCTGGTCGACACCGTGGTCGAGAAGTGGGGACGCATCGATGTACTCGTCAACAGTGCAGGCCACGGCCCTCGTGCCCCCATCCTGGAAATCAGCGATGACGACTGGCACCAGGGGATGGAAACCTACTTGCTCAATGTGATCCGTCCGACCCGCTTGGTGACGCCGATCATGCAGCGTCAGCAAGGCGGCGTGATCATCAATATCTCGACTGCCTGGGCTTTCGAGCCTGTGGATCTGTTCCCGACATCCGCTGTGTTCCGCTCAGGCCTGGCTGCATTCACCAAGATATTCGCCGACAATTTCGCCGGCGACAATGTGCGGATCAACAATGTGCTCCCAGGCTGGATCGACAGCTTGCCGGCCACCGAGCAACGCCGCGACAGCGTTCCACTCAAGCGCTACGGCACCAGCGAGGAGATCGCTGCCACCATCGCTTTCCTTGCCAGCGAGGGCGCTGCCTACATCACTGGCCAGAACATCAAGGTCGATGGCGGCGTGACCCGCAGCGTCTGATCCTGCGCGGCAGCAGCCTCCGCTGCGGCCATCGTTTCGTGGAGCCGGCATGTGACGTCGGTGTAGCGTCATTACAAGCAGGCGCCCCTGTCACCAAATGAAAAGCCATTGTCGTCTGATGAGAAGCGTCTCAACAGGCCTCGTCTTACAGTCCAATCAGCGCAATTCGATGCAGCGACCCTATTGCAGATTGGAGTACAAGAAAAATGGCCAAAGCCGTACGTTTTTACGAAACCGGGGGTCCCGAGGTCCTGCGTTATGAGGACGTCGAAGTCGGCGAGCCTGGCCCCGGCCAGGTTCGCCTGCGTCATGTGGCGGTCGGGCTCAATTATGCCGACACCTACTTTCGCAATGGCACTTATCCGATCCCGATGCCCAATGGCATGGGGGTCGAGGCCTCGGGCGTGGTCCAGGCCGTAGGGGAGGGGGTGACCCATGTCCAGGTGGGGGATCGCGTCACCTACACCGGTTTTCTCAATACCCTCGGCGCCTACAGCACTGAGCGCCTGATACCGGCCGCGCCGCTGATCAAACTCCCGGAAACCATCAGTTTCGAAACCGCCGCGGCGATGACCATGCGCGGCCTGACCTCTTCGTACCTGATGCGCCGTATCTACGACTTCAAGGCCGACGACAGCATCCTGCTGCATGCCGCTGCCGGGGGTGTCGGCCTGATCGTTTCACAATGGGCCAAGCTGCTGGGCCTGAACGTGATCGGCACCGTGTCGACCGAGCAGAAGGGTGAAGTCGCCAAGGCCCACGGCTGTGATCATGTGATCAACTACAGCCACGAAGACGTCGCCGCGCGGGTTCGCGAACTGACTGACGGCGTGGGCGTCAACGTGGTCTTCGACAGCGTCGGCAAGAACACCTTCGCCGGCTCCCTCGACTCGCTCAAGCGGCGCGGCCTGATGGTATGCGTGGGCACCGCATCCGGACCGATTCCGGCGTTCGATCCGGTGATGCTGGCGATGAAGGGCTCACTGTTCCTGACCCGCCCGGCCCTGGCCGACTACATCGCTGATCCGGCGGAAAAGGCTGCACTGGCCGGTGAGCTGTTCGACCACGTCGGCAGCGGCCGGATCAAGATCGAGATCAACCAGCACTACGCCTTGCAGGATGCCGTGCAGGCGCATCGCGATCTTGAGTCCCGCAAGACCACCGGCTCGTCGATCTTCGTCATCTAGGGAGCTGCCAGCCATGAAAGTCGAACAGTTGACCTGCAGCATCGGCGCCGAACTGAGCGGTGTCAGTCTCGCGGATGCGGTGCATGACGACGGTCTGTTTGCAGAGATTCGTGGGCAATTGCTGAAGCATCGCGTGGTGTTCCTGCGCGATCAGGACATCACCCGCGCCGAGCATGTGGCTTTCGCCCGGCGCTTCGGCGAGCTGGAAGATCACCCGGTGGCCGGCAGCGATCCAGAGCATCCCGGACTGGTGCAGATCTACAAGAACCCTGACCAGCCGATGGATCGCTACGAAAACGCCTGGCACACCGATGCCACCTGGCGCGAAGCGCCTCCGATGGGTTGCGTGCTGCGCTGCGTCGAGTGCCCGCCGGTGGGAGGCGATACGATGTGGGCAAACATGGTCCAGGCCTACGCGAACTTGCCGGATGACGTGAAGGTGAAGATCGAGGGGCTGCGTGCGCGCCACAGCATCGAAGCCAGCTTCGGCGCGGCCATGCCGATCGAAAAGCGCCTGGCGCTCAAGGCGATGTACCCGGACGCCGAGCATCCGGTGGTGCGCACTCATCCTGAGACCGGTGAAAAGGTGCTGTTCGTCAACGCCTTTACCACGCACCTGAGCAACTACCACACCGCTGAGCGGGTGCGTTTCGGCCAGGACGCCAACCCGGGGGCGAGCGAGTTGCTGCGCTACCTGATCAGCCAGGCGTATATCCCCGAGTACCAGGTGCGCTGGCGATGGAAGCCCAACAGCATCGCCATCTGGGACAACCGCAGTACCCAGCACTACGCCGTCATGGATTACCCGCCGTGCCATCGCAAGATGGAGCGCGCCGGGATCGTCGGCGACAAGACTTACTGATCCACCGCCTCTGCATCCGCTCTCGTAAACACGTCCGCCCGGCGCGATTCCGGGTGGGCGGGACAATCATAAGAACTGGAGTAAACCATGCAATTCTTCGACGATTCCCTGCACCCGGAAACCATGCAAAAGGTAGTCATCACCGTGGCCCCGTACGGCCCGGAGTGGATGCCGGAAGACTTCCCGGAAGATATCCCGCTGACCATGGACGAGCAGGTTCACAAAGCAGTCGAATGCTATGAAGCCGGAGCCACCGTGCTGCATTTGCACGTGCGGGAGCTGGACGGCAAGGGTTCCAAGCGCCTGTCGAAATTCAACGAGCTGATCGCCGGTGTGCGTGAAGCCGTGCCAGACATGATCATCCAGGTTGGTGGCTCGATTTCCTTCGCGCCGGAGAGCGATGGCGAAGCGGCCAAGTGGCTGTCCGACGACACTCGTCACATGTTGGCCGAACTGACGCCAAAGCCGGATCAGGTCACGGTGGCGATCAACACCACCCAGATGAACATCATGGAGCTGCTGTACCCGGAGTACGTGGAAGGCACCTCGCTGGACAACCCGATGATCCACGCCGCCTACAGCGAAATGACTGTTCCGGCGGGACCCGCCTGGGTTGCCGAACATCTCAAGCGCCTGGCGGACAACGGCATCCAGCCACACTTTCAGCTGACTGGCATGCATGCCCTGGAAACCCTCGAGCGCCTGGTGCGCAGGGGCATCTACAAAGGCCCGCTGAACCTGACCTGGATCGGCATCGGTGGCGGCTTCGACGGCCCGAACCCGTTCAACTTCTTCAATTTCATCCACCGCGCGCCGGACGGCTGCACGCTGACCGCCGAATCGCTGCTGAAGAACGTGATGCCGTTCAACACCATGGCGATGGCCATGGGGCTGCACCCGCGCGTGGGCATCGAGGACACTATCATCGATCACAAGTGCAATCGTTTCAGCTCGGTTGCCCAGATCAGGCAGACCGTGCGTATTGCTCACGAACTGGGTCGCGAAATCGCCAGCGGCAAGGAAGCCCGCGAGATCTATCGCATCGGCGAGCAGTACGAAACCATCGAGCAAACCCTGCTGGCCAACGGTATGGCCCCCAACCGCAAGGCTGGGCAGAAAGGTGTGCCGCAACGCGGCTGACCGGTACGGCGAACGAGCGGCCGTGACCAATCGTTCGCCGAACGACTACCCGCTTGATAACAACAATAAAACGAAGTTTCGAGGAGGCTGCATGGCCTTTCACCCAACCGCTGCGGACGATGACGACGCGGGTTGTGCCGGTGTTGCCCGCCACTATGCCTGGATCGTCTTTGCATTGACGTTCGGCCTGTTGATTTCCGACTACATGTCACGCCAGGTACTGAACGCGGTGTTCCCGCTGCTCAAGGGCGAATGGGCGCTGAGTGACGGCCAGCTCGGCCTGCTCAGCGGGGTCGTTGCCCTGATGGTCGGGCTGCTGACGTTTCCCCTGTCGCTGATGGCCGACCGCTTCGGCCGGGTCAGGAGCCTGGCGCTGATGGCGATGCTCTGGAGTCTTGCGACCCTGGGCTGCGCGCTGGCCCAGGACTACCAGCAGATGTTCATCGCGCGCTTCATGGTCGGAGTTGGCGAGGCGGCCTACGGCAGCGTCGGCATCGCCGTGGTCATTTCGGTCTTCCCGAAACACATGCGTGCCACCCTGGCCAGTGCGTTCATGGCGGGCGGCATGTTCGGCTCTGTCCTGGGCATGGCCCTGGGTGGGGCGATCGCCGCCAAACTGGGCTGGCGCTGGTCGTTCGCCGGCATGTCGCTGTTCGGCCTGGTATTGGCAGTGTTGTACCCGATCATCGTCAAGGAAGCGCGCATCGCGCCGCAACGCGTGGTCAAGGCTGTCGCTGGGGTCAAGCGTCCGCTACGCACCTTGTGGTCCAGCCGCTCGGTGGTGGCCACCTACGTCGCCAGCGGTTTGCAGTTGTTTGTCGGCGGCACGGTGATGGTGTGGATTCCCAGCTATCTCAACCGCTACTACCACATGCCCACCGACAAGGCGGGCGGCATGGCGGCAATCGTCGTCCTGTGCAGCGGTGCCGGCATGATCCTGTGCGGCATGCTCAGCGACCGCTTGGGTCGTTACTCGCCAGAGCGCAAGGTCAGCCTGGCCATCGGTTTCTGCCTGGGCAGCTGCCTGTTGCTTTCGGCGGCTTTTGCCTTGCAGGCCGGGCCGTTGCAACTGGTGCTGGTCTGCCTGGGCATGTCGATCGCCGCGGGCACCACCGGCCCTTGCGGGGCGATGGTTGCCAACCTGACCCACTACTCGGTGCACGGCACGGCGTTCGCCACGCTGACCCTGGCCAACAACATGCTGGGACTGGCACCGGGACCGTTCATCACCGGCCGGGTATCCGATCTCATCGGCCTGGACGCCGCATTCCAACTGGTACCTCTGGTCAGCCTCGCGGCAGCGGCGGTGTTCTTCTATGCCAAGTGCCATTACCACAAGGACATTGCCCGCCTTCAGGGTGAGCGCGTGCCTGACACTGTCAGCGACGCCGGGCTGGGGGTGAAGTCATGAGCCGTCATCTGCAGTTCGACCGCCGGATGACGGTCATCGGTCGGCAGCCGGTATGACCCGGCGCGTTGCTGTCCCTGCCAGCAAAGAACCAGAGGCCGGTGGTCGCGCACTCTTCGAATTCGAAGACAAGTGCCTGGCGTTGTTCAACGTCGACGGGCAGCTGTTCGCCATTGACGACAGTTGCCCGCATCAGGGCGCCTCGTTGTGCGGCGGACGTCTCGAGGGCCGGGTCATCCAGTGCTGCGCACATGGCTTGCGCTTCGACCTGTGCAGCGGCTACCTGCTCAATTCCAGGCTGTTCAAAGTCAACAACTACCCGGTCGAGATCATTGACGGCCAGGCGTTCATCGTCATCGCTACCGAGGAGGCCGCGCCATGAGCGCCATCGCACTTTCCCGTATGCACAGCCGCACGCGCGAACTGGCACCGGGTTTCATCGTCAGTCTGATCGTCGCGGCTGCCGCGTCGTTCCTGTCCGAGCATTACACAGCACCGGTCATGCTGTTCGCCTTGCTGCTGGGCATGGCCCTGAACTTCCTGGCCGATGATGGCCCTTGCAAGGCCGGTATCGAATTCACCGCGCGCACGGTGCTGCGCATCGGCGTTGCGCTGCTGGGCATGCGCATCACGCTGGAGCAGATGGCGGCACTGGGCTGGAAGCCCATCGCACTGGTGGTGATCCTGGTGGCGGTGACCATCAGCGTATCGGTGGTCGCGGCGAAGGCCCTTGGTTTCCAGCGTCTGTTCGGCATGCTCACCGGTGGGGCAACGGCGATCTGCGGGGCCTCGGCGGCGTTGGCGCTGGCGGCGGCTCTGCCAAACCACCCGCAGAAAGAACGCGCCACGCTGTTTACCGTCATCGGCGTCTCGGCGCTGTCGACAATGGCCATGATTGTCTATCCGATGATTGCCAACTGGTTGGAGTTGTCACCCCAGGTGGCGGGCGTGTTCCTCGGCGCGACCATTCACGATGTGGCCCAGGTGGTCGGTGCCGGCTACAGCATGTCGACCGAGACCGGCGACACGGCCACCGTGGTCAAGCTGATGCGGGTTGCCATGCTGCTGCCGGTGATCGTCACCGCGGCGATGATCACGCGCATGCAAGGCGCAGATCCGACCGGCAGACGGCCACCGTTGTTGCCGTGGTTCGCTGTGGGCTTTCTGATTCTGGCAGGCATCAACAGCACTGGCTGGATCGCCCCGGCGGTACAGGGTTCGATCAACGAACTGTCGCGCTGGTGCCTGGTGATATCCATCAGTGCCCTGGGCATGAAGACCCGGCTCAAGGAGCTCGCGGCGGTCGGGATCAAGCCGATTCTGCTGATGATGGGGGAGACTGTGTTCCTCGTCGTGCTCGTGCTGTTGCTGCTGCGCTGGGGATTCTGAGCCCTTCCTTCCCGGGGGCGCAGCCGCGGTTTTTTGCCGTGCTGTCAGGACAGTCTGGTCCCCGTCTGTTTCTGCGCCCGCCACGTTGCTGGCGGCATGCCGAACTGGTTGATGAACCACCGGGTGAATGAGCTGGCCATGGAATAACCGAGCATGTCGGCAATCCTGCTCAGCGAGTAGTTCGGGTTGTCCAGGTAACGCAGGACCAGATCGCGGCGCACGTCGTTGATCACGTCATTGAACGCACAACCATCTTCCTTGAGACGGCGTTGCAACGTGCGCACGTTCATGCCCTGGCTCTGGGCAACCTGTTCGATGGTGGCGCGGCCCATGGGTAACAGCAGGTAGATGGCCTTGCGCACTTCGAACAGCATCGAAGTGCCTTCATGGCGCTGCAGCGAATCAAGGTAGCTCTGGGCATGACGGGCCATGGCAGGGTCCGCGTTGGGGTTGGTCATGTCGAGGCTGGCGTTGGAACAGACGATGCCGTTGAACTCGCTGCCGAACTCCAGGGTGCAGCCGAACAGCCGTCGATGCAGTTGCAGATTGTCCGGCGGCTGGTGCATGAAGTTGACGCTGTAAGGGTGCCAGTGCGGGCCGAGCAGGGCCGCGCACAAGCGAAACATCACGCCGATGGCCAGCTCGGTAGCCTGCCGGCTGGGCATTGGCGAGTCGGTCACTACTTCTTCACGAATGATCACCATCTTGCCGGCCTCTTCGATGAAGATCGCCAGCGAGTCATTCATCAGATGCCGGTAATGCACCACCACCTGCAACGCCTCGCGCAGGGTGCGCTGGTGGCTGAGCAGCAGGCTGACCACGCCGAAGTCCGAGAGCTGCCGGGATTCGGCCATGCTCAGGCCGAAGGTCTGGCAACCACTGGCGGCGGCGGAGTCTTCCAGCAGGCGCACAGCGGCATCGATGGGGATGCGGTGTTCGGGCGCCTGCAACTGGGCCCTGCTCAAGCCGACGGCGACCAGTGCATCGCGCGGGTTGAAACCCAGGTATTGGGTGACCTCCAGGTAGTTGGTCAATACAGCGGCGCGGACCTGCTGTGGCATGCGAGGGTCTTCCCTGGGCCGAGGGTGGATGGCATTGGCGGCGACTATATCCAGCGCATCGTCCGTTGAACAGGTGCCCTGTCGTGGATGGAATGCATGCTGGACGGTGCCTGACGACGCTGCTCCGCAGAGCAATCCAGGGTCATCCGTTCATTACAGTGACCCGGCGCCAACCCGCGGGGTTTTTCGACCAGTGGTCGAGGCGATGGAGCACCGCACCCCTTGTCATCAAAAGAAAAGTGCCTGACGTCCAATGTGAAGCGCCCCAGGCCGGCGCTCTTTAATGTCGACCCTACAAGAAGCCCCTGGCGAAAACAGCCAGTCGATTTATCGAGAAAGCGAAGGTGTCGACCGTGGACAAAATGCAAACCGCCGCCGTTCTGATAGTGGCCTCGGCCATTCTCGCGGCAACCGTGCCGATGGCCCATGCGGCCGAGATCGAGACAGGCAATCCGGACTGGACCGTTCGCCTGGACAACACCGTCAAGTACAACTACGGCGTACGCACCGAAAGCGCCGACAAGCGCATGTTGGCCACACCGAACAACAACGACGGCGACTACAACTTCCGCAAGGCCGGCACCAACATCACCAACCGTGTGGACTTGCTGACCGAGATGGACGTGGTCTACCAGAACCACATGGGCTTTCGCGTCAGCGCTGCCAGCTGGTACGACAAGGCCTACGAGAACACGGGCTCCAATTCCAACCCGTTCGTCAACGGCAACGGTTCGACCTCGGGCCTGATCGCCAATGACCCGCGCCTGGCAGGTGTCAGCAATGACAACGTCGGCACTGGCAGCCCGCACCTGAGCAACTACGCCCAACGCTACTACACCGGTCCGTCCGGCGAAATCCTCGATGCCTTCGTGTTCTATAGCACCGAGATCGGCGAAGAATCGCTGCTGAGCGTCAAGGCCGGTCAGCACAACGTGTTCTGGGGCGAGACCATTCTCAACCCGGTCCATTCGGTCAGCTATGGCCAGTCGGGCCTCGACCTGGCCAAGCTTGCCGCGTCGCCCGGGACAGAAGCCAAGGAACTGTTCGTCCCGCGTAACCAGCTGTCGATGTCGTTCACCGTCAACCCTGAACTGACCGTGGGCGCCCAGTACTTTCTCGACTGGGACGAAGCGCGCCTGCCGGAAGCGGGTACCTACTACGGGGGTTCCGACCTGGTCGGCTTCGGTGCGCAGTCGTTCCTGCTCGGCAACACCAACGCCGTGGTCCCGGGCAGCCCGCTGGGCTGTGGCCTGGCACCGTGCAACGGCCTGACCAATGTCCGTCGCGGCCATGACCTGACGCCGGACAAGCGTGGTGACTGGGGCATCATGGCCAAATGGTCGCCGGCCTGGCTGGATGGCACCCTGGGCGTCTACTACCGCGAGACGTCGGAAATCCTCCCGCAAGCCTGGCTGGATGCCCGTGGCCTGAGTTCGGCCAACCCCAACGGTACCCCGCCGGCAGGCGCAGTCCCCGCGGTGATCAATACCCTCAACTCGCTGAACACCGCCACCTATCAGATGGCCTATGCCGACAACATCAAGATCGTCGGCCTGAGCCTTTCCAAGGACGTCGGCGGGGTGAGCGTGGGGTCGGACCTGAATGTCCGCCACAACATGCCGCTCGCCAGTATCCCGGCGATTGTCAGCACCAACAGTCCGCTGGGCCTGGGCCAAGGCCTTGGCCTGCTGCCCCCGCGGACCGACGCCACCGGGGTGGTCTACGACTCTCCGGAAAAGGGCGACAGCATGGCGGCCACCGGCGACACCTTGCACTGGACCATCAACGGCTTGATGACCCTCGCGGATACGCCGCTGTTCGACTCCGCGACCCTGCTTGGCGAGCTCTACTACAGCAACCTGCTCAAGCTCGATAGCAAGAACGAGGCGCTCTACAAAGGCAAGGGCAGCTATCGCGGCATCGACGCGCCGACCCGGGACAACTGGGGCATCGCGGTCAACTTCACACCGACCTGGTACCAGGTGTTCCCCGGCGTCGACCTCAACGCACCGATGTCCATCAACCTGGGCGTCGATGGCGTTTCACCGGTCTCCGGTGGCGGTGCCAAGGACACCGGCAACTACGCCATCGGCCTCGGCGCGGTTGTGTACAACAAGTACTTCGTCGACCTGAAGTACGTGGACTCTTTCGGCAAGACCGGCAAGTGCAACGTCAGCGGTGTGAGCACTGGCCCCACCAGCGGCGACGGCTCCACGCCAAATGCCTTTAGCGGCAACCAGAACTATGCCTGTTACGCCGGCGGCCATTCGGCCTTCTCCGGCGGTGGTGCAACGACTGAGGACCGTGGCGCCGTTTACCTGACGATGAAAACCACCTTTTGATGCACCACTGATTTGCTCAATGCAAGCAGGAGAATAACAAGATGAAATTCGCAAAAACCGTATTGGCTGTTTCGCTGACCATGGTCCTTGCCGCCCAGGCACAGGCCGCTGTTTCAACCCAGGACGCTGCCAAGCTGGGCAGCAGCCTCACCCTGGTGGGCGCCGAAAAGGCCGGCAACGCTGATGGCTCCATCCCTGCCTACAACGGCGGCCTGACCACACCACCCGCCAGCTTCAAGTCCGGCGACAGCATGCGTCCGGACCCGTTTGCCAGCGAAAAACCAGTGCTGGTGATCGACGGCCAGAACGTCGATCAATACAAGAGCCTGCTCAGCGCCACCACGGTCGAACTCGCCAAGCGCTTCCCGACGTTCCGTGTCGATGTGTACCCGACCCATCGCTCCGTGTCGCTGCCACAGGCAGTGCTGGATAACGGCGTGAAGAACGCCAGCGGCGCCAAGTCCCTGGAAGGGGGGCTGGCCATCGACAATGTGTTGCCGGGCGTGCCGTTCCCGATCCCGCAGTCGGGCAACGAGGCAATGTGGAACTTCCTGCTGCGCTACCAGGGCGTGAGCATCAACTCCAAGTACGACTCGTGGAACGTCGACTCCGCAGGCGTACCGAGCCTTGCGACCACCGGGCAGGCGTTCATCTCCTACCCGATCTACGAGAACCTGTCGCAGCCCATCAGCAGCGCCGACGTGTACTACCAGATGAAGCTTTCGTACACCGGGCCTGCGCGCCGTGCCGGCGAGGCGGTGATGCTCAAGGATGCCGCCAACCCGCTGCAGCAACCACGCCGCGCCTGGCAGTACCTTCCCGGTCAGCGCCGGGTGAAACTGGCCCCGAACCTGGCCTACGACACGCCCAACCCAGGTACCGCCGGGGCGGGCACCTACGATGACGTGTTCGTGTTCAACGGTGCGCTGGACCGCTACGACTGGAAGCTGGTGGGCAAGCAGGAAATGATCGTGCCCTACAACACCTACAAGCTGACCTACGCCAAGGATCCGAAGTCGCTGACCACCGCCAACCACCTCGCGCCGGACTTCGTGCGCTGGGAAAAACACCGCGTCTGGGTCGTCGAAGGCACTCTCAAGTCCGGTGCCCGGCACATCTACGCCAAGCGCCGCTTCTATCTTGACGAAGACAGCTGGACCGCTCTGGCCTCGGATCAATACGACGCCCGTGGTCAGCTCTATCGCGGCTCCTTCGCCTTCCTCAGCCAGAGCTATGACAAGCAGGTGCCGGACTCCACGCCGTTCATGATCTACGACCTGGTGGGTGGTTCCTACAACATCAACGGCGTGGTCGGCCCGTACGGCGGCATCAAGTACATCGAGCCGCTCTCCAAGGCGCAGTGGTCGTCGGAATCCCTCGCCGGTGCAGGCATTCGCTAAGCCAACCGCAAACAAGCGTCCACTCGATTCCCTGCCCACGAGGCGATGGGGTCGAGCGGGCGTCAGGTTCGAACGTAAGGCACACGCAGGTGTGTGCCAGCGCGGTTTCCGAAGAGGAGGCGGTATGTGTTCGTCTAGAAATTATTTGAGGCTGGCGTTCGGCATTGTACTGGGCGTGTTGCAAGGCGTCACTCACGCAGCCGACTACGTCGATGTGCTGGACCTGCCCGCCAAGGTCAGCGCCGTGGCCAGCAACAGCCCGTTGTCCGGAATGGCCCGCGCCGGTGAGCGTGTGATCGCCGTCGGCCAGCGTGGCCATATCCTGTATTCCGACAATGACGGCAAGCAGTGGCAGCAGGCTAGCGTGCCGGTCAGTGCCGACCTTACCGCAGTGGACTTTCCGACCACCGCCCAGGGTTGGGCAGTGGGCAATGACGGCGTGGTGCTGCACAGCAACGACGCCGGCGCAACCTGGCAAAAGCAGCTCGATGGCCGCCAGATCGGCGCCTTGCTGGTCAATCATTACACCACGCTGGCCGGTGCCGAGCCCAACAATGAGCAATGGCCTTTGCTCATTGCCGAAGGCCAGCGCCTGGTAGAGCAGGGCGCGGACAAACCGTTGCTCGACGTGTGGTTCGCCAACGACAAGGTCGGCTACGTGGTCGGCGTGTTCAACCTGATCCTGCGCACCGACGACGGTGGCCAGACCTGGCGTCCATTCCAGGACCGCACCGACAATCCCCAGGGCTTGCACCTCAACGCCATCGCCTCCACCGGTGACGCGATATACATCGCTGGCGAGCAAGGCCTGTTGCTCAAATGGGATGACAACACGCAACGCTTCGTTGCCGTGCCGACGCCCTATCAAGGCAGCTTTTTCGGCGTGCTTGGCAAACCCGGGGAGGTGCTCGTGTACGGCCTGCGCGGCAACGTCTTGCGCAGCAGCGACGGCGGCCATGACTGGACAGCGTTGAACACTGGCCTGCACGTCAGCATCACCGCCGGCCTGATCGATGCCCAAGGCAATTACCGGCTGTTCACCCAGGGCGGGCAGATGCTGGTCAGCCAGGGCGCTGGCGCACAATTGCAGCTGGTGCAAAAGCCCGCGCGCGCACCGGTTTCCGCTGCCACCCAGGCTACCGATGGCGCGTTGCTGGTCGCAGGCAGCCGCGGAGCCCAGACGCTGGCCGCCGACCCGGCCCTCGAACCCTAATAGCGAGAACCCAGACATGGGCACTATCAAACAAGACGCCATGCCGGTGATCCGCGAACTGCGGGATTTCGACCAGCATTCTGGCAATCTCCTCGAGCGGCTGGTGTTCAACTACCGCCCGCTGTTCATGCTGCTGATGGCGTTGGCGACGGTGCTGCTGGGCTACATAGCCACGACCCGCCTCGAGTTGCGCCCCAGCTTCGAAAAAATGATTCCGCAGAGCCAGCCGTATATCCAGAACTTCCTGGAAAACCGCCAGTCGCTGCGGGGTCTGGGCAACTCGGTGCGCGTGGTGGTCGAGAACACCCAGGGCGACATTTTCGACCCCGCTTACCTCGACGTGCTCAAGCAGGTCAACGACCAGTTGTTTCTCACCGAAGGCGTCGATCGCGCCTGGATGAAGTCGCTGTGGAGCCCGTCGGTGCGCTGGACCGAAGTCACCGAGGACGGCTTCCAGGGTGGTCCGGTCATGCCCGACACCTATTCGGGGCAGCCGGAACAGATCGAGCAGTTGCGCCAGAACATCTCCCGCGCCGGTCTGGCCGGCAGCCTGGTGGCCAGCGACTTCAAGTCGACCATGCTGGTCGTGCCGCTGCTGGACAAGGCCGCCGCCGGTGGCCAGCGGATCAACTACCACGCCTTCTCGCAGATGCTCGAAGAGCAGGTGCGCGACAAGATCGAATTCGCCGGCGACAGCCAGGCGCGCAAGGCGGGGGAGGAGGGCAAGGGCCCGTACAAGGTCCGGGTGATCGGCTTTGCCAAACTGATGGGCGACCTGATCGACGGCCTGATCCAGGTGATGATGTTTTTCGGCCTGGCCGTCATCACCTCGTTGCTCATCATCTACGCCTACACCCGCTGCGTGCGCAGCACCCTGCTGGTGGTTGGCTGCTCGCTGATCGCGGTGGTCTGGCAGCTGGGCATTGTCGCCTGGCTCGGCTATGCCATCGACCCGTACTCGGTGCTGGTGCCGTTCCTGATCTTCGCCATCGGCGTCTCCCATGCCGCGCAGAAGATGAACGGCATCATGCAGGACATCGCCCGCGGCACCCACCGACTGATCGCCGCGCGCTACACCTTCCGCCGCCTGTTCATCGCCGGCGTCACCGCACTGCTCGCGGATGCCGTGGGCTTCGCGGTGCTGATGCTGATCGACATCCCGGTGATCCAGGACCTGGCGATCACCGCCAGCATCGGCGTCGCCGTGCTGATATTCACCTCGCTGTTGCTGATGCCGGTGGCGCTGTCGTATGTCGGTGTCGGCGCCAAGGCTGCCGAGCGCGCATTGAAGATCGACTCCCGCGCCGATCACCACAAAGGCTTCGGCAAGCTTTGGGATCTGCTCGATCGCTTCACCACCGGCAGATGGGCAACGGGGGCAGTGCTGGTTGCCGTCTTGATGGGCATCGGCGGCTTCATGGTCAGCCTGAACCTGAAGATCGGCGACCTGGAAAGTGGTGCGCCGGAGTTGCGTGCGGACTCGCGCTACAACCGCGACAACGCGTACATCACCGAGCACTACGCGCTGTCGAGCGACCTCTTCGCGGTGATGATCAAGACCGCGCCGGAAGGCTGCCTGAACTACAAGACGCTGGTGCTCGCCGACCGCCTGGCCTGGGAGCTGCAGCAGTATCCCGGCGTCCAGGCCACCGTTTCGCTGGTCAACGCGGTGCGGCAGATCACCGCTGGCACCTTCGAGGGCAACCCCAAGCTCAACAGCATCCAGCGCAACCAGGACGTGCTCAACTACGCCGCGCAGCAAGCCTCGGTCAACTCGCCGGAGCTGTTCAACAACAACTGCTCGCTGATGCCCGTCATCGCTTTCCTGAAGGACCACAAGGCCGAGACGCTGGACGCCGTGGTGGCGATTGCCGACAGGTTCGCCAGGGAGAACAGCACTGAAGATCGGCAGTTCCTGCTCGCCGCCGGCACCGCCGGCATCGAGGCCGCGACCAACATCGTCGTGCGCGAGGCCAATCGCACCATGCTGCTGTACGTCTACGCGGCGGTGACGCTGTTCTGCCTGATCACCTTCCGCAGCTGGCGCGCCACGCTGGTGGCATTGTTGCCGCTGGTGCTCACCTCGATCCTCTGCGAAGCCTTGATGGTGGCCATGGGCATCGGCGTGAAAGTCGCGACCCTGCCGGTCATCGCGCTAGGCGTGGGCATCGGCGTCGACTACGCCTTGTACCTGCTCAGCGTGCAGTTGCACTTCCAACGCCAGGGCCTACCGCTGTCCCAGGCCTACCGCAACGCTGTGTCGTTCACCGGCCGGGTGGTCGGGCTGGTGGGCATCACCCTGGCTGCCGGGGTTGTGTGCTGGGTCTGGTCGCCCATCAAGTTCCAGGCCGACATGGGCATCCTGCTGACCTTCATGTTCCTGTGGAACATGCTCGGCGCACTGATCCTGATCCCGGCCCTGTCGTACTTCCTGCTGCGCAAACGGGTGCCTGTCGTGGGCGCCCAGGGCGCGCAACCCGAAACCACCGAACGTCCCGGCATGCCCCATGCCATGACCACTTCCGAGTAAGCAACGATGTCTGACTACAAAGCTCCCCTGCGCGACATGCGCTTCGTGCTCAACGAGGTTTTCCAGGTGTCCCGGCTGTGGGACACATTGCCCGCCCTGGCCGAAGTGATCGATGCAGAAACCGCCGCCGCGATCCTTGAAGAGGCCGGCAAGATCAGCGCCGAAGTGATCGCACCATTGAACCGCGCCAGCGACGAACAGGGCTGTGCCTGGAGCAACGGATCGGTGACAGCGCCGGAGGGTTTTGCCGAGGCCTACCGTGCCTTCGCCGACGGCGGATGGGTCGGTGTGGGTGGCGATCCGCAGTTCGGTGGCATGGGCATGCCCAAGGCAATCTCGGCGCAGGTCGAAGAGATGGTCAACTCGGCCAGCCTGTCGTTTGGCCTCTACCCGATGCTGACGGCGGGCGCTTGCCTGTCGATCAACGCCCACGCCAGTGAAGCACTCCGGCAGTGCTATCTGCCGAAGATGTACGCGGGCACCTGGACCGGTTCGATGTGCCTGACCGAAGCCCATGCCGGCACCGATCTGGGCCTGATCCGCACGCGCGCCGAACCTCAGCCGGACGGCAGCTACAAGATCAGCGGCAGCAAGATCTTCATCACCGGCGGCGATCACCAGCTGACGGAGAACATCATTCACCTGGTGCTGGCGCGGCTGCCGGACGCACCGGCGGGGCCGAAGGGCATCTCGCTGTTCCTGGTGCCCAAGGTGCTGGTCAACGCCGACGGCTCGCTGGGTGAACCCAACGCCCTGGGCTGCGGCTCCATCGAACACAAGATGGGCATCAAGGCCTCTGCCACCTGCGTGATGAACTTCGACGGCGCCACAGGCTGGATCATCGACGCGCCGAACAAAGGCCTGGGGGCGATGTTCACCATGATGAACTACGAGCGCCTGGGCGTCGGCATCCAGGGCCTGGCGCAAGGTGAGCGCTCGTACCAGAGCGCCGTCGAATATGCCCGCGACCGCCTGCAAAGCCGCGCGCCGAGCGGTGCACAGTTCCAGGAAAAGTCCGCCGACCCGATCATCGTCCACCCCGATGTCCGGCGCATGCTGATGACCATGAAGGCCCTGAATGAAGGTGGCCGCGCATTCTCCAGCTACGTGGCGCTGCAACTGGACACCGCCAAGTACAGCGAAGATGAAGTCGCCCGCAACCGCGCCCATACGCTGGTGGCGCTGCTGACGCCGGTGGCCAAGGCATTCCTCACCGACATGGGCCTGGAAACCACCCTCCACGGCCAGATGGTGTTCGGCGGCCACGGCTATATCCGCGAGTGGGGCCAGGAGCAGCTGGTGCGTGACGTGCGCATCACGCAGATCTACGAAGGCACCAACGGCATCCAGTCCCTGGACCTGGCCGGGCGCAAGGTCGTCGGCAGCGGCGGGGCACTGTATCGACTGTTTGCCTGCGAAATGCGCAGCTTCAGCGCCAATGCCAGCGCCGACCTCGGCGAGTTCACCAAACCGCTGAACACCGCCATCGACACTCTCGACGAACTGACCACCTGGCTGCTGGACCGCGCACAGGGTAATCCAGACGAGATCGGTGCCGCCTCTGTCGAGTACCTGCACGTGTTTGGCTACACCGCCTACGCCTACATGTGGGCGCGCATGGCCGAGGCCGCCTTGAGCAGCCAGTCATCGGACGATTTCTACGCCGGCAAGCTGGCCACCGCGCGCTTCTACTTCGCGCGTCTGCTGCCGCGCATCCATTCGTTGAGTGCCGCGGCCAAGGCCGGTAGTGAATGCCTCTTTGCGCTGCAAGCCGATCAGTTCTAAGGAAAAGGGACCCCAATCATGATGGCGACAAAAATAATTCCGCCCGCCGACGGTGCCTATGCCTACCCCTTGCTGATCAAGCAATTGCTGTTGTCCGGCGTGCGCTACGAGCCGGGCCGGGAGATCGTCTACGCCGACAGGCTGCGCTACAGCTACCAGACGCTGAACACGCGCATCCGCCGCCTGGCCAACGCCCTGACTGCCGCCGGGGTAAAGCCCGGCGACACCGTGGCCCTGCTCGATTGGGACAGCCATCGCTACCTGGAATGCTTCTTCGCCGTGCCGATGATCGGCGCGGTGCTGCACACGGTGAACATTCGCCTGTCGATGGAACAGGTGCTCTACACGATGAACCACGCCGAGGATGACCTGGTGCTGGTGCATGATGACTTCCTGCCCATGGTCGAGCAGATCCAGGGGCGGCTCAGCACCGTGAAGCGCTATGTCCAGCTGACCGACGACACGCCAATGGGGACGTCCTTGCCGGTGCTGGGTGAGTACGAGCACCTGCTGTCCCAGGCATCGGACCACTATGACTTTCCCGACTTCGACGAGAACTCGGTAGCGACCCTGTTCTATACCACCGGCACGACCGGCGACCCAAAGGGCGTGTACTTCACCCATCGCCAGCTGGTGCTGCATACCCTGGCTGCGGTGGGTACGCTGGGCGCCTACCAGGGCCAGCCGCTGCTGCGCTCCGACGACGTGTACATGCCGATCACGCCCATGTTCCACGTGCACGCCTGGGGCGTGCCGTATGTGGCGACCCTGATGGGCATCAAGCAGGTCTATCCCGGCCGCTACGAACCCAACAGCCTGGTCAGGCTGTACCGTGAGGAGAAGGTGACCTTCTCGCACTGTGTGCCGACCATCCTGCAGATGATCCTCAACTGCGAGGAAGGCAAGCGGGCGCGCTTTGACGGTTGGAAAATACTCCTCGGTGGCAGCGCCCTGACCCTTGGCATCGCCAGCGAAGCCAGCGGCAAGGGCATGGTGGTGCATGCCGGCTACGGCATGTCGGAAACCTGCCCACTGCTGTGTGTGACCTACCTGCGAGAAGAAGACCTCGCGCTGTCCCGCGAAGCCCAGCTGCCGCTGCGCATCAGGACCGGCACCACGGTGCCGATGGTCGACCTGAAGATCATCGACGCCGAGGGCAATGACGTCGCCCACGACGGCGAGTCCCTCGGCGAAATCGTCGTCCGCGCACCCTGGCTGACCCAAGGCTATCTGAAAGACCCGGCAAAAGGCGCCGAACTCTGGCACGACGGCTGGCTTCATACCGGCGACCTGGCCTCCATCGACATGCTCGGTGGCGTGGAAATCAAGGACCGCATCAAGGATGTGATCAAGACCGGCGGCGAGTGGATCAGCTCCCTGGAACTGGAGAGCCTGATCAGCGAACACCCGGCCGTGATGTCGGTCGCGGTGGTGGGCATCGTCGACGCGCAGTGGGGCGAACGACCCATGGCCATGGTGGTGGGCGAGCCGGGGCAGTACCTGGACTGCAAGCTCCTGGAGACTCATCTGCAAGCCTACGTCGATGGCGGGCGCATCAACAAATGGGCGATACCCAAGCGGTTCGTCTTCGTCGCCGAGATCCCCAAGACCAGCGTCGGCAAGATCAACAAGAAACTGATCCGCGAAAGCGCGGCCAACTGACCGCTACAACTGCAACCGGGCTCGCAGCCCGGCATCACGAGAGCCGCCATGAGCAGATCCACCCGAACCAGCGAGACTACCACCAACACCAAGCGCCCTCCGGGAACCAGCCGAAAGCGAGGCGCTCGCAAGGCTGGCGTTGCCCCGGACAGCACCCATCAGCACGAGCTTATCGGCACCGCGACCAACCAGACCCTTGCGGGCAATCCGCTCGTCAGCGTGCGCGCAGCGGACCTGGCCAGCTCGGCCGGCTACCTGCTCAAAGCCGTAGGCACGTCGCCGCTCAAGGCCGGGGCTCACGTGGGCGGCTACCTGAAGGCGCTGAGCGCGATCGCCAGCGGCAACTCCAGGCTTGAGCCGGACCCGAAGGACAAGCGCTTCGCGGACCCGGCCTGGCAATCCAACGCCTTCCTGCACGCACTGTTGCAGAGCTACCTGGCCGGCCAGGGCGAGTTGACCCGCTTCATCGCATCCACCGACCTTGTCCCGCTGGAAAAGAGCCGAGCCCAGTTCGTCGCAGCGCTGCTGGTCGATGCACTGGCACCGAGCAACTCGCCGCTGACCAATCCGTCGGCACTGCGCAAGCTGGTGGACACTGGCGGCATGAGCCTGGCCAGGGGCATCCGTCAATTCGGCGAGGATGTGCTGCACAACCGGGGCCTGCCCAAGCAGGTCGACAGCACGCCGTTCAAGGTCGGGGAGAACATCGCCACGGCCAAGGGCGAAGTGGTGTTTCGCAACGAGATGTTCGAGTTGCTGCAGTTCGCGCCCACCACCGAAAACGTCTACGCACGGCCCTTGGTGATGTCACCGCCGCAGATCAACAAGTACTACGCCATCGACCTGTCGCCGGAGAAAAGCCTGGTCAAGTGGATACAGGACAGTGGCGTGACGCTCTTTGTCATCAGTTGGCGAAATCCCACTCGCGAGCATCGCGACTGGGGCCTGTCCGACTACGCGCTGTGCCTCGACCAGGCCGTGGAGGTGGCGCGCAAGATCACCGGCAGCCCCGACGTGAACATGTGGGGTTCCTGCTCGGGCGGCATCACCCTGGCGGCGTACCTGGGCTGGCTGGCCGCCCGCGGCGAAGGCCACAAGGTGGCCAACACCAGCTGGGCCGTGTGCGTGCTCGACATGCCCTCGGCGCTGGGCGACACCACCCTGGGGCTGTTCACTACGCCGGCTGCATTGCGCGCGGCCAAGGCCAGCTCACGGCGCAAGGGCGTGCTGAGCGGGCAGGACATGGCCCGCATGTTCGCCTGGATGCGCCCCAACGACCTGATCTGGAACTACTGGGTCAACAACTACCTGCTGGGCAACAAGCCACCGGCCTTCGACATCCTGGCCTGGAACAACGACACCACGCGGCTCCCGGCCCAATTGCACGCGGACTATCTCGATCTGATCCAGCAGAATCCCTACAGCAACCCGGGCACGCTGGAGATTGCTGGCGAGCTCATCGACATGACCCAGGTGAGGGTAGGGGCGTATGTGGTGGGCGGCACCACCGACCACATCACCCCCTGGCAGGGGTGCTACGGCACTGCCCGGATGTTTGGCGAGGAGGCAACGTACGTGCTGTCCAACGCCGGCCACCTGCAGAGTCTGGTGAACCCGCCTGGCAACCCCAAGTCGTTCTACTACGCGGGGCCTGCTACTGCAGATGCCGCTGAGACCTGGTTGGAAAAGGCCGGGGAGCGGCAGCAAGGCAGTTGGTGGCCGCATTGGCGCGAATGGATCGGACAACGGTCGGGCGACAGTCAGCCCGCGCCGAAGAAGCCTGGGTCGCGCAAGTATCCGCGGCTTGGCCCGGCGCCGGGTACGTATGTGATGGAGCGTTGAGGATCGACGACGTGCGCCTCTGCTTCGGTCGAAGCAGGCGAGCCTCGATCCGGACTTGATAGGGCGCGCAGGGTGGGCTCAGGACTGGTACCGCAGTGCCTCAACCAGTGCTGTGAAGGCCGGGGACGACTGGCGCCGGTTGGCGTAGTACAGGTGATAGCCCTGGAACGTTGGACACCACTCCGGCAACACCTCCTGCAGCCTGCCCTCGGCAAGATACGGCGCGACCAGTTCTTCTGGTACGTAGCCAATGCCAATGCCGTCCAGGGCGCCATTGAGCACGTGGACGATGCTGTTGAACACCAGCGGGCCTTCACCCTTCACTGTAAAGGGCTTGCCGTCGCGCTCGAATTCCCACGCGTAGATGGATCCGGACGGCCGGTGGCGAATATTGATGCAGGTGTGCTTCATCAGATCGTGGGGCGTTTCGGGCGGCGGGTGCGCTTCGAAATACGTGGGTGAGGCTACCAGCGACAGGCGCCAGTCCCGACCGATTCGTACCGCGATCATGTCTTTGCTGATCGCCTCGCCCAGGCGGATGCCGGCATCGAAGCGCTCTTCCACCACATTGGTGAAGCCGTAGTCGACAAAAAATTCCAGCACGATTTCGGGGTATTGCTCGATGAACTGTTTCAGCTTCGGCCTGACGCACAGTTCAATCGAGTCGTCTGTACACGTGATACGGATTGTTCCTCGCGGCTTGTCGCGCAGGTCATTCAGCGCCTCGACTTCGGCAACGATCTGGTCGAACAGGGGCGCGATGGACCGCATCAACTTGGCGCCCGCCTCAGTCGTAGACACGTTGCGAGTAGTACGCGACAGCAGCCGCATGCCTAACCGTTCTTCGAGTCCACGAACCGTGTGGCTGAGTGCGGAGGGGGTCACTCCGAGCTTGAGCGCTGCCTTGGTAAAGCTCTGGTCGCGGGCGACGGCCACGAAGGCTTGCAGGTCATTGACCTTGGTTTTGGCCATTACTGAGGTTTTCTCATCAACTCATAAAAACTCTACCTACTAATCATGTTAATGCGGATCCGTCAACATGGTCGCACTCGATCAGCCATGGCCCTGTCCCTGGCTGAATGCTTTTTTCGGCGGGCACAGCGCCCGTTCAATGACGTGTGCAGGTACAGCCCATGAATGCTTCAACCATCGATCCTGCCCGCGAGGGCACCTCTCCCACAGATAGCCAGTCGCATTGGAGTGGCGTGTTTGCCATGACGCTGTGCGTCTTCGCGCTGATCGCCTCCGAGTTCATGCCCGTGAGCCTGCTCACTCCTATCGCCAACGAACTGGGCGTCAGCGAGGGCCTGGCAGGCTATGGCATCGCTATTTCGGGCGCATTTGCCGTGCTGACCAGCTTGTCCATCTCCAGGCTTGCCGGCGCGCTGGATCGCAAGACGCTGCTGCTGCTGATGACTGCGTTGATGTGCGTGTCCGGGCTGGTCGTGGGCCTTGCCAGCAACTACTTCATGTACATGGTTGGGCGGGCATTGATTGGCGTGGTGATCGGCGGCTTCTGGTCGATGTCCGCTGCGGTCGCCATTCGTCTGGTGCCAACTGAAAGTGTGCCCAAGGCCTTGGCAATCTTCAACGGCGGCAATGCCCTGGCTACTGTCATAGCCGCGCCTTTGGGCAGCTACCTGGGCAGCGTCATCGGCTGGCGCGGCGCTTTTTTCTGCCTGGTTCCGATCGGGCTCATTGCTTTGCTCTGGCAGTGGATCAGCCTACCGGCAATGAAGCCCCAGGCGAGAGCAGCAGGCGCATCCAATGTTTTCACGCTGCTGGGCAACCCGCTGGTTGCGTTGGGCATGCTCGCCGTCGGCTTGTTCTTCATGGGCCAGTTCGAGCTGTTTACCTTCATTCGCCCGTTCCTTGAGACCGTGACTCGCGTAGATGTACCTACGTTGTCGACCATGCTCCTGGCACTGGGCATCGCCGGCTTCCTGGGCACGGTTTTCATCGGATCTTTCTTGAGGAAAGGGCTGTACCCGACCTTGATCGTCATTCCACTTTTGATGGCGGCGTTCGGTGTGGGCCTGGTGGCATTCGGTGGCTCGGTTGCACTGGTTTTCGTACTCCTGTCGCTATGGGGGCTGGTCGCGACTGCGGCGCCGGTAGGCTGGTGGTCATGGCTGGCGCTGTCGGTGCCAGAAGACGCCGAAGCCGGAGGCGGCCTGATGGTGGCGGTCATCCAGCTTTCCATCGCGCTAGGCTCGACACTGGGTGGCGTGCTGTTCGATAGCCGTGGTTATCAGACTACGTTTGGTGCGGCGGCAGTCCTGCTGATTGCCTCAGCTGTCGCAGCGTTGCTTACAGCGAGGGCCAAGCAGGGCGCGATGGCCTGAGGGGCACTTCCCAGCGAGCGGCAAGCTGCTCTGGCACGCAGTAGAGAATCGACGTTCATAGCGCAATGTGCACAATAAAACGGCCCTGATGGGCCGTTGTCAGGGGTAGTGCCCCGAGCGGGGCACCGTGCGAGTTACTTGAGGTTCTTCTGGAAGAAAGCGGTCAGCTTTTCCCAAGGGATCTGGTCGACACGGTCGTACAGGTCGACGTGCCCTGCGCCTTTTACGTAGTACAGCTCTTTAGGTTCGGCAGCACGCGTGTAGGCGTCTTCGCTGAATTCTCTTGAGTGCGCCTGGTCGCCGGTAATGAAGAGCAGGGGGCGAGGCGAGATGGTGTCGATATCGTTGAACGGATAGAAGTTCACGAAGCGAACTTCGCTACTCAACATGCGGTTCTGCGTTTGCTCCAGCGTTCTGCCTTCGGGGATCGCTATACCCCGTGGAGTGCGGTAGAAATCCCAGAACTCACGAGTCACCGGATCCGTCTGCGCCGTGGGTTTGGCGGGCAAGTAGTTGAGCAGGATCGGTTTGCCGGTGGTGTACTCGGTGTAGCGTTGCTTGGCCGCTTTGGCGAGCATTGCCTTGCGTTGCTCAAGTGTTACCGAATGGCCAAGGCCATTGCGGGTGACTGCACCCATGTCGTACATGCTCACCGTGGCCACGGCTTTCAAGCGGGGGTCCATCTTGGCCGCGTTGATGGAGAAGCCGCCGCTGCCGCAAATACCCAGTACGCCAATACGGTCACGGTCGATGAAGTCGCTGGTGCCGAGGTAGTCGACCGCTGCGCTGAAGGCTTCGGTGTACAGTTCAGGCGCTACCAGGTTGCGTGGCTTGCCTTCGCTTTCGCCCCAGAATGGCAGGTCGATCGCCAGGGTCACGAAGCCTTGTTCAGCCAGCTTCTGAGCATAGAGCATGGAGCTTTGCTCTTTAACCGCGCCCATGGGGTGGCCAATGACGATGGCAGGCGCCTTGCCTTTGCGATCCAGATTTCCTGGGGTGACGAGATTGCCCGTTACCTGCATGTCGTACTGGTTTTTGAAGGTGACTCTTTGCACGCTTACGCTGTCGCTTTTGTAAAAGTTGTAGGCCCCCACCGGGGCGCCTGATTTACTGGCTGGTTCGGCGGCGAAGGCTGAGCCAGTTGGACTGCAAAGCATACCCAGAAAGGCGAGAAAAACACCCAGCGCTGCGAGCCGGAGGCGTGGCTTACCGGCGTCTGGAGGGAAGGAGAACATGCCGTGGCTGTTCTTGAACGAAGTACTCATGGTCGATGCACCTTTCAGAGTGGAGATGACCCCGCAAAGCTCGTTTCAATCCGGCTTCAGGGTTGATTTTGGTGCCGACTATGTTGATCCCCGCGCGACGCGTTGATTAGTAGCGGTAATTTTCATGTGTTTGTGAAATTAGATCAGTAATCGCCACGAGTGATCGGCTTGAAACGAGCTAGTATCCGAAGGCTATGGCGCTTCCGGACACCTGCTAATGTTGAAAGCGTCCACTGCCTCCCGTGCCAATGATCAAGAACGATTTCTGAGGAGTCTCGCTAAATGGGGCACGTCGTATCGCTTCATCGCTATCCCATAAAAGGGTTCCAGGACGAAACACTGGACAGCGTCTCGCTGGTCTGTGGCAAGGGTATGCCGGGCGACCGCGTTGCCGGTATCGCCCGAGGCAGCATGGCGAAGGATGCTGCGCCATTTCATCAATTGACGACCAACGAGAGCCTGGTGCACTACCGTGCCTGCGACGATGCGGGCGCGTTGACGCTGCATGAGCGCACGCCAGGCGTCAGCGGCGATCTGCTGAGTGATCCGGCGCGTCTGCGTGAAATCTTCGGCGAGCAGGCGAGCGTCATCCGGCGCGAAGATGGCCTCGGGCATTGGGATTTCGACGACTCGATGCTGTCGATCATCAACCTGAAGACGGTTGAGGTTCTCTCGGCGAAAATGGGTGTGCCAGTTGATCCGATGCGCTTTCGCGGCAACATCTATATCGAAGCCGAGCCGTTCTCTGAGTTCGACTGGCTTGGCCGCGGCGTGCAGTTCGGCGATACCTGCCTGTCGATAATCCGGCCAATCAAACGTTGCAGGGCCACCTCCGTGAATCCTCGAACGGGCGAGCTGGACATGAACACCCCCGCGCAGCTCAACCGGCACTTCGGGCACATTTACTGTGGGGTGTACGCTCAGGTCGAGCGAGGGGGCATGCTGCTTCCGGGCGATGCGGTGCTGGCGACGGCCGAGCGTTTTCCCGCGAAGTTGGCGATTGCGGCAACGGTTCCCAAGGCGCCTGCGCTTGTGTCCTGGCCTCGCCCGGCGAGAGTGGTTGAAGTGATTGAGGAGGCGCCCGGCATTCGCTCTCTGTGGCTGGAAGATCCCTTGGCCCCGCTGGGCTCACTCGATGAAATCAAGGCTGGCCAGCATATCGCACTCCATGGATTGACCGAGAGCGGCACCTGGCGCCGCTATACCGTGTCGGGGCGCCAGGGCGATCGATTGCGGATCACTGTCAAGCGCGAGGGAGGCGAGGGCTCACAGGCGATTCACACCTTCGAGGTGGGCCAGTCGATGCGCCTGAGCGGGCCGTTCGGCCCGGACACTCTCGATCTCGACAGCCCGGCCACCCTTATCCTGAGTGCCGGCATTGGCATCACACCCACGATCACCAAGCTCCAAGCGCTCGCCGACGCCCAGTACACCAACCCTGTACGCGTGGTGCATAGCGTGCGTTTCAGCCACGAGCTGGCGCTCTGGAGCGAGACCAGCGCCATCGCGCAGCAGCTAAGCAATGTTTCAACTGCGTTGCACGTCACCCAAGGTTCCGGCGGCTTCGAAAACGCAGTGGCTGGCCGGCCAGATATCATCGCGCTGGTGACAGAGGCCGCCCGCATGAACGCCGGTATTCACGTCTGCGGCCCTGAACGCTTCCAAGAGCAGGTACTGGCCATTGCAACGCAGGCAGGCGTAGCGCAGCACCTCCATATGGACAGTTTCGTGACCCCTGACAGCGCAGTGGAGATGCGCGCGATCCCCGAGGAAGGCCCGTTCACCGTCACCTTCAAGCGCTCGGGCGTCATTGCCAAATGGCAGCCCCAGGATGGGCCGCTGCTGAACTTTGCCGAATCCAAAGGGCTCGTGGTGCCAGCACATTGCCGTGCGGGTTTGTGCCAGACCTGCGAGTGCGCGCTGGTTGAAGGCGAAGTCTTTTCCCTCAGCGAGCCTTCTCGGGCCAGGAGTGGACATGCGCTGTTGTGCGCAGCGGTGCCTAGGGGTGATGTTGTGCTGGATTGCTGAGGCTAGCGTTTGCGACTGGCAGTTTTTGACCCTACGGCTCAACCGGCTATGGCGACCAGTGTCTGCCGAGTGAGCGCGCCGCCTCGCTCGGCGAACAGGCCGAGGATGCCCTGATGCCTCAACTATTCTTCGCCAGATAATTGATAAACAACCGGAACAGCTCGGCATTGCCGGCAATCCCAAGGCGCTGCCAGATATTGTGCCGGTGGACCTTCACCGTCCCTTCCGAGATCCCCAACTCGCGTGAGATCGACTGACTGCTATGCCCCTGCAGGATCAGCTTGGCCACGTGACGCTGGGTCTGCGTCAGCTGGCCTTGCAGGATGTCGACGAAAGCATCTTCCAGCTGGCTGTCCGAATCCTGTGGGTTTGCCAGCGCGTCCGCATGCGCCAGGCGCAGGTGCTGGCTGAAGATTGCGTCCATCACCGGGCTCAGGACCGCCAGCCGCTCGGCTTCAGATTCCGTGAACGCTCCCTTGTCCAGTCCGCGCATCAGCGAATATACCAGCGCCGTACGTGGCCGCACGGGCACGATGAAGCCGATCTCCTCGATAAGGCTGCCGTGGTGCGAGGAAACGCAGGGGTGGATGTCGTGGGAAATGGAGAAACCCGATGCGAAGAAGCTGTCGGGCGCCAGTTCGCGCATGCGCCACAAGCCAGCGGGATGGTTGTTGGTGCAGGCGACATAGAATGGGTCGAGCAGATAACCACCGCGCAGATAAGCCTTGAGCGTGCGCTCGGCCACTCTTTGGTTGTAGCCATCGTGTATCAGCAGCGCAGGCTGGTTGAAGCGAAACAGGTAGGCGCAGCTCATGTCGAAATTGACCACGCCCTTGAGCGCTGTGTCGATGGCCGGGCCCAGTGTGTCGCTGCCAATGCTGCGAATGACCGTACCCAGGCGGTTGGCGTCGTCGCTGTTCATGATGGGTGCCTGTGCTTTTTCGTAAGGGGCGCACGAATGCCGTCCGGCTCTACCAGCCCGGACGGCATTGAACGATGCCAGGCCTGGTCAGTGCAACGGTGCGCTGACTTGCAGCAGGCCAGCCTGCTCTTCCTCACGCGCCAGTTGCTCGGCCTTGGGTACGGCCAGCCAGTACGCAAGCAGCATGCCCAACAGCCCGCCCGAGAGCTTGCCGATGATCAGCGGCCCGATCAACGTCGGCTGGAAGTTGGCCGAATACGCCAGGTGGTCACCAAAGGTAAATGCTGCACAGACGGCGAATGCAATGACCAACACCTTGTCCTTGGGCGGCATGTCCGCGACCAGCCGGAACATCGCCAGGATATTGGCCGAGGCCGCGAGCACACCCGCCGCCCCGACTGGAGAAAGGCCAAGCTTGGAAGCCATCGCCTCGATCGGCCGCGACAGGAAGCGCTTGATCAGGTAGACCATCGGGAACGCACCGCAGAGCATGATGCCCACGTACCCAGCGATTTCCAGGGCACGGAACTGATCGTCCTTGTCAGCGATGATTGGCGCGAAGCCCCAGCCACCAAACAGCGAGGTAAACGCACCGGTGAAGTACTCGACGATCGAGGCCACCAGCACCAGCGTCACTGCTGCATACATCAACTGTCCCAGCTTGAGGAACAGGCTCACCATCAGGTTGGGGAAGTACCGCAGTGCCGCTGCCAACGCCAGACAGAACAAGATCAACGGCGACAGGTTACGCAGCAACGTCGGCAGGGTGAAATGCAGCGCCTGGGTGGCCGCGCCCGCCGTTGCGATGTCCGGGCGCACGCCCAGCCCCATGGCCTGCATGCCCATGGCGATGACAACGATGCTGACTGGAATGCTCAACAGCCCGGCCATGATGCCCAGCGCCATGTACTTGTGGTCGGCCTTGTTGAGCATGGCCAGGCCTACAGGGATGACGAAGATTACCGTCGAGCCGCACTGGAAACCGGTGATCAGGCCGAGGATCCAGCCCTCTGGGCTATGCGACAGCGCCTGGGCCAGTTGGTAGCCTCCAAGGTCCGAGGCGATGAAGATCGGCCCGGCGATACCGGCATCGGCGCCCATGGCCAGGAACAGCGGGCCTATGAAGTGGCTGATGAAGCTGGATATGAACGGAATGGCGGCCATGATCCCGGCGACTGGGATGAAGATCGGACCGATGCTGTGCAGGCCCGCGGTGAACTCCTTGCCCAGCTCGGATTCTGCATTGATGATCGATGCGATGGCGCCGATCACTGCGCACACCATGATCACGTAGATGACGTAAGTGCCGATGTTTTCCATCTGCTGCCTCTCTTTTGTTGGAATTGGCTTGGGGCAGAATTGAAAGTTGGAGTCTTTTGTTGTTGTCATGGACCAGCCGCGTAGGGCTGGCCGGGCTTTACATGGCGGTGTAGGCGTTGTCGACGAACAGGTGCGAACCGCTGACGAAGCTTGATTCGTTGCTTGCCAGGAACAGCGCGGCGGCGGCCACCTCAGTCGGATCGCAGAGGCGTCCCTGCATGGTCTTGATCGCTTCGTCAGAGGCATCCACACCATACCCACGCAGCAGATCCAGCTCGCGCCGGCCATGGGCGGTACCGATGAAGCCTGGGCAGATGGCGTTGCTGCGGATGTTCTGGTCGCGGTACTCCACGGCCAGGGCGCGCGCAAACATGTGGCAGGCACCTTTGGTGGTGCAATAGAGCACCTCCATGGGCGTGCCTACCACTGCCGAAATCGATGAAGTGCAGATCACGCTGCCCCCACCAGAGGCGAGCATGCCCGGCAGCACTGCCTTGGTCACCAGGAACATGCTTTTGACGTTGACGCTCATCAGCCGGTCCCAGTCCTCTTCACTTGTTTCCAGGAAGGGGCCGGCGGCGATGATGCCGGCGTGGTTCATGAGCACAGTAATTGCGCCGAAATGTGCCTGCGCCCAGCTCACGGCCCGGTGCACCTGGTCGGCCACCGAGACATCCGCAGCGACAAACAGGGCCTGTCCGCCTGTGGCATTGATACGTGCGACTACGGCTTCGCCCTGGCTGGTCGGCAAGTCGAGGATCACTACCTTTGCGCCCTCGGCGGCGAACAGTTCCGATGCGGCCAGCCCACAACCCCCTGCGCCGCCGGTAATCAGTGCCACCTTGCCTTTCAATCGATCCATGGGAATGTTCCTCGGTGTTTTATTTGTGGCTTCAAACTAAAACCGAGGAGTTGCTGGGTCCATATACCCGTGGGTATAGGTAGGTGAGAAAGATCAGCCCGCTGGTGTTGGCACCAAAGTAGCGATCATTCCAGAACGGTTATCGATGGGTGTTGGCATCCTCAGCCGGATAAAACTCTCCCTTCCTCCCCCAGCTTTTCGAGCCGTTCGCGCGCGATCACCTCAACGCTGGCCACCGCAGCTGGGTCGTCAGGATTGACCAGTTTCACGCACAGGCGCTGGACATTCTGATCGTGGGTGCCCTCGCTGAGCATTTCGTGGGTGAAGACGTGTTCGCCACTCCACAGGCATAACTGGGTATGAGGCCCGTCGAGCCATATTTCGTTGATTAACCCGAGATCAGTGGTAGCCAGTTGATCCACTGTGATCGTCTTGTCCATTGTGCTGTACCTCTTCAATGAATCGATACAGGTCAGACTTGCGGGCCCAGCGGGTCGTTCCCGGCGTCGGCTGCTCGACGGCGGTCGAGACCACGAACCCAGACCTCAACAATGCGCGTTCGATGGAGGTATGGGTGGCAGGCGGTCTTTCCATTTCCCGGAAGCCTGGTCATCCAATGGACACATCAAGGCTTTAGGCTCGGGAAAGAGCCTCCAAGGGTTACAGTCCAGCGGGTCAATTCGGGATGACGCATGAAAGCAATGGACACTGCTACAGCCAAACGCAAGAGCATCAAGCTCCGGACTACCGTGATTTATTGCGTGGGCCAGGTCGATAGGGGAATTCCGGATGCCCCCCGGGTTGCGGCTGGTCTTTCGACCCGGGAGGCTGTGGCGCATCGGTCGCCGCGATCAAACAGCGACTGGGCGTAGGATGGGCGCTGGACAATGTACAGTTCGAACCACGCCCAATCAGCGCAGGTTGTCAGTAATGTCCACAACACTTTCCAAATGCTCAAGCTGCATGATTGCATCAAAGGCACGTTGCGCGCGTTCATCACTGACCGTTTTTGCGAAATGAATGTTGCGCCAGAACTTCTCAGCCACATCAAGTTCGCTGACCGGGTTTGCCGCCCAACCCCTCGGTAGCTTGTCACGCTCAGCTCTGAGGATCCGGCCATCCTTGAGCTGGATCGTCAACCGTAACAATTGGTTGGTGACCAGATCCGCAGCTCCTTGCAACTTCACCAGCTCAGTTAGCGCCATGACTTTTGGGTTGAAGATATGGGGCGCGCAATAATGCTCGATCAGAACTTCTCGGTTGACTAATACATTTGCAAGGCCATAGGGAATGCTAAACAGTGCTCTGGCATGGCCATCGCCTGCCCGCATGGGTTGATTGAGGAAGTGATCGACCCGACCAGGCGGTACGTCAACAGTGATTGCCTCGATATCCTCGACAGTGAAGCTGTGGGCACTTACCAATTCAAGCGCGCACTCGATCGGGTTGTGATTTCCATAGCATGAGGGATGAATCTTGTGCATTCCGTGCACATAGAAAACACTGCCGAGATCAGCTGTGAAATTTTCGGGCGCAGGATTGTATGAATACAGGTTGTAATAACCCAACTTGCTGGTGAACGCGTCCCTGACACCTTCAAAACCGCCCAGGCTCAGTTGCGCTGCAGTGATCGCGTTGTATGCGGCCAGCGCGCCAGGCAACTTGAAAGTGTCGACACCGTCCCAGAGGGATTGGTAAGAACCGGACATCATGTGCAGCAGGATACCGTAGGCGTTGACGATCTGTTGCTCGTTCAACTTCATCAAACGAGCGACGGTTGCCAGGGCACCTACTGCGTTGGCGGTACCGCATACTTCGAAGCATTTATCAAAATTGAACTCCTCTGACACCGCCAGACGTGCACCGACATCGCCGCCCAGCACCAGGGCAACCAGCAATTCACGCCCGTCACTGCCCATGAACTCGGCCACGCTCAGCGCAGTAGGATCGGTGGTGCTGCAGACGTGCCCGACCATCTTGCCTTTGTTGACACCCTCTGCTTCAGGACCCGTCACTTCGAAGTCGAACGATCGTGTGCTCATGCTGTTGATAAGCGCTGCCTGAGGTAGCGGCAGCTTCTCGCCGAAGCCCAGCACGCTCGCCTGGCCCGCCCCGCCCCAGCTTCTGAACAAATTCAAGTAAACAGCGTTGCTGGGGGACACGTGGCCGCCTACCGCACAGCTCAGCGCGTCGGTCAGGCGCAGCTTTGCAGCACGGATTACCTCGGAAGAAAAGTCTTCGAAGCGAGTATCGAGAATGTGTCGAGCGATACGTTGAATGAGCATGTGCGGCCTCGATTTTATTTTTGGTAAGGACGGCGCAACTTATCCAGTATGCGTGCTCGATCGCAAGTCAGCACTGCTGTCACGTGCACTATGTGCACGCATCTCCCACTAAGGGTAACTCTCCATGAAATTTGCCGTTTAGTATCGGCTTGCACTCCCTTGCGCTTTTCTCCCACCACACGAACAAATAGAAAATGGTGACCGCCCATGAAACGCATAGAACGCCCTGGACTCATTCCGCTATGGTGGGAAACCATCGAGCCTTGGTGGATGGTATTGGTATTACTGATGTTGTACATCATGTCGATCGTAGACCGGCTGGTGTTGAATATGCTGGTGGTGCCGATCCAGCAGGAAATGGGTTTTTCAGACGTGCAGATGAGTTTCATCATCGGACCAGCGTTTGCCGTTTCACACGGTTTGTTCGCTTATCCGCTGGGCTGGGCCTGCGACCGCTTTTCACGGCGCAAGGTGCTGTTCGGAGGTTTCGTCATATGGTCGCTGGCTACGTTCTGCGCGGGTTTGGCAAAAACCTTTACCGGACTGTTTGCAAGCCGAGTAGCAGTAGGCGCTGCGGAGGCGTCGCTGATACCTGCGGCGTATTCCATGATTGCCGACCGAGTGCCACGTCAGCGCATGACAACAGCAATGTCAATATTTGGTATGGGGCCTAAATTAGGAAACGCGTTCGCGTTTGGTGTCGGTGGGTGGGTGATCGCCTATACCGCCAGTCTGGGTAGCATGAATTTCCCTGTGCTGGGAGAGATGAATGCGTGGCGATCGGCCCTGATTCTTTTAGGCGCACCGGGTATACTCCTGGCCCTGTTCATATTCACGTTCTCCGAGCCGCTGCGTAGAGGTGCCAAAGATATCGCCGAGCGGGCTGGCTCCCTTGCCGGCAGCCTGGGCGAAGTTTCCTTCAAGGCCTACGTCACGCAACGCAAACTGCTGTACGGGCTGCTCTTGCTTGGTTTCTCCTGCACAACGCTAGCGGCTATGTCCTCATTATCGTGGGGACCCACCTACATTACTCGTCAGTTCGGTTTGTCGCCCAAGGATTACGCACCAGCATTAAGTATGCTTTATGCCGTTGGGGCGTTGTCCATGATTGTCAAAGGGCTATTGATCGATTGGATGGTAAAGCGCGGCGTCGAGGACGCCCATATCCGCTTTTATACATTCATCCTGGTACTGTCATTACCCGCGATGTTTATCGCCTTTACCACCGATGACTTCTCTGTGTTCGTCATTGCATATGCGGTGCTCGACATCATCCTGCTCAATTCTATCTTCTACGTTTCGGCGACCATCCAGATCATGGCTCCCGGACATCTGCGCGGCCGCGTCATGGGCATGTTCATACTGGTCGTGGGAACGGTAGCGCCGACTATCTCGCCACCGCTTGTCGCGACCATCACCGAGTACATGTTCAAGGACCAGGCAATGTTGGGGTATTCGCTGCTCATTGTGTCTGGCACCAGCGTGGTCATGGCGATCATCGTGCTGGGGTTCGCCCTTCGCTACCTGCGCCGGGAGCTGGTCACGATCGCGCGAGAAGCCGATGGAGCTCAAGCACCTGAGCCATTGTTCCCCGGTAGCACCGCACCCTCGCGCTCCATGAGCTGAGCTCATTCAGCGCTCCCGAAATATGGTTTGAGACGCTTGAGGCCAGCCCCTAGAGTCAAGGCATAACAACAACCCAGGATTAAACTCATGTCGCTCTCAAGCCTCAAGCAAGACATCAATGCCGCTACTCTGGCACGCCAGCAATGCTGGCAGGCGTACCGAGCGCGCGCGTTGGAGACTGGCAAGGCCTACCTGCAAGCCGTGCAGGCCGCAGTGCCAACGATTCGTGCGCTCAGGTCCGAATCCGAAGAACAAGGCCGCGTCAGTGATGCTGCGGTCCAGGCGATGATCGATGCCGGTGTGTTCCGTACCTTTACCCCTATGCAGTACGGCGGGACCGAAATCGATCCCGCATCATTCTTCGAGGGCATCATGATGATCGGCGAGGCTGACAGTTCTGCTGCCTGGATCGCCGGCCAGCTGAATTGCCATGCTTTCGAGATCGCCCTGATGGACAAACGCATGCAGGATGAGTTCTGGGCAACAGGGCCTGATACCCGTGCATCCAGTTCCTACGCGCCGATCGGCAAAACCGAGCCGGTTGAAGGCGGATATCTGCTCAATGGTACCTGGACCTTCTCAAGCGGCGTGGACCATGCGCAATGGGTCATCCTCGGTGGAGCTGCGCGTAACTTCGTGGTGCCTGTCAGCGATGTGATTATCGATCACTCCAGCTGGAGCGTTTCGGGTCTCAAAGGCACTGGCAGCAAGGCGGTCACCCTTACAGATGTCTTCGTGCCCAGCTACCGCATCCATGAGCTGGTAGACACCTACAACGATGCAAATCCAGGCTGGGAAGTGAATAACCGCCCTCTGTACTGGATGTCCTTTCTTGGCATTTTCAATTCCACTGCGACCAACATGGTCATTGGCACCGCCATGTGCGGTATCAATACCTTCATCGAGCAGTCGCGGGTGCGCCTCACGCGCCAAGGGACCGGTGCGCCGATTGCACAGAATCCGTTCCTGCATCTCAAGCTGGCCGATGTACTGACCAAGGTAAACGGCGCCCGCGAGCGCCATCTGAACAATTGGAAAGCGCTGTTCGATACCGCTTGCCGTGGCGAGCAGGCAACTCCCCTGGAGCGGATGCGAGTACGTTTCGAGTCGGCTACTGCCAATGCCACTTGTTTCGAGAGCATTGCCGAGCTGTGGCCGATAGCCGGGGCGGCCGCGTCTGCCTCGGACAACATTCTCCAGCAAGTCTTCCGAGACCTTATGGCTGCCCGCAACCATGGCTCGGCTGGCCGCGAACTGGCCGCGGGCCAATACATCAAGACAATGTTTGGCATGGAGCCTGCGCCATTCAGCGATTTTGGCACTTTGGCCTACTACAAGTAGGTGCAGCCGCACTTGCTGTAATTGCCCTCGTGCAGAACGCGGATTCTGCTGAGTCCTGCTTTGAACAATCATCCAGCCCCTGTGTCGGGCTAGGGATACGGCATGTCTGAACACCCGCTCTATACGCTTGATCCAACCTTGCTCGAGCAAGGCGAACCCTTGGCCGACGGTCGAGCCTTCCGGCGTTGCCTGGGGCAATACCCGACCGGCGTTTCGATCATCACCGCCCAGCATGGCGACACGCGTGTCGGCATGGCGGTCAATTCCTTTGCAGCCGTATCGCTGGACCCCGCGCTGGTACTGTGGTCGATTCGCTGCGAGTCCGGCAGTGCCGCTGCGTTCATGGCCGCCAGCCATTTCGCCGTCAGTGTGCTGGCCGCGGAGCAGGTGGAAGTCTCCCAACTGTTCGGTGCTTCGCATGAAGAGCGCTTCAGCCGCGTACCTTGGGTGGCGGGTGCCGGTGGCGCGCCCCTTATCAAAGGGGCCATTGCCCATCTGCAGTGCCGTCTGGTCAAAGTGTACGAAGGGGGGGATCACTGGATCCTCATCGGCCAGGTCGAGCACTATGCACGCTTTGCCGGCGAGCCCCTGGTCTTTGCCCAGGGACAATATGCGGTCAGCCAGAACCATCCCCAGCTGGCCATTGCCGTACAACAGGCCAATCTGGCGCAAGACTGTTCCGAGCAGCTTCTTTTCACGAGCTTGCTGACCAACGCCAACCTGAACATGTCGCACCTGTTCGACGCACATCGCCAAGCGCTCGGCGTGAACCACGCCACATCGCGCATCATCAGCGTGTTGGCCCAGGGCGCCCTGGCGATCGATGCACTAGAGCACGAAACGCTGCTGGGGCGAGGTGCCACTGAAGATGCATTGAGCGAGTTGATCAAGCAAGGCTTGGTCGAGGCCAACGCAGGGGACTACGCGCTGTCCGCCGCCGGAATGGAAAAGCGCCGTGGGCTGTCGGAGAGGGCCCGAAACTTTACCCAAGAGCAGCTCAGTACCATCAGCGAAGCCGACATCGCTGCCGCGCGTCGTGTCTTGACGGTGTTGTCAGCTCGGTAATCAGGTAATCGGCAAGATACAAAGGCGCGTTATACGCGCCTTTGTCAGATTGCAGCAGCGTCAATCAGTCCTGGATGCCTAGCATCAGCGTGCACTCGTCGTTGCACGCCTGGATCTGCTGCACCAACCAGCGCTTGAACAACTGTACCTTGAGGTCCCCTTCCAACTCTGGCGTGTGTGTCACATAGTAATCACGGGGCGATTCAAAGGTGTCAGGTATGGCAAGCACCAGGCGGCCACTCTTGAGTTCGGGCAAGAACAGAAACAGTGGTACCAGCGCAAAGCCCATGCCCGCCATCGCCGCTTCAGCCAACAGCAGCAGCTGGTGGTAGCGCGGGGCCACCCGCATGTCAGGGGCAGGCAGTGAAAAATGTTCGAAGTATTCGCCCCAGAACCCGCTGTCGGTCGCTGCCTTGTGCGTCAGCAACGGGCCAGCCAGCAAATCGGCCGGCGTGACAAGGGTCCGTGAACGCTTCAATTCAGGCGAGCAGACCACGCCCATCAGGCTACCCACCACAATGGATTCGGCAACCACACCGGGCCAGTTTCCAGTGCCATAACGAATGATCAGCTGAGCTTTCTGGACGGCCTGAGCATCCTCGGTGTCATCTCCCAGGATGTGCACGGTGAGGTGTGGGTACTGGCGCTGGAATGTCAGTAACCGCGGCATCAGCCAGCGGACCGCGAAAGCCGAGTTGACGACCAGTTGCAACGCCTGGTCGTCGTGCTCCTGACGCAGCGTGCGGGTAGCCTGGGCGATACTTTCCAACGCGAGGCTGACTTCTTGATAGTAGCGCTCGCCACTGGGCGTGAGGCTGATGAAACGCCCCTGGCGATTGAACAATGGGACACCGAGTTCCAGCTCGAGCGCCTGGACCATTCGACTCACTGCGCCCTGCGTCACATGCAGCTCCCGGGCAGCGGCTGTGAAGCTCTGTGAGCGGGCGGCAGCGACAAAGCTACGAATAGCGTTCAGGGAGGGTAATCGGCTCATGCAGCACCTGGCTGGTCGACCCAGCCTTGAAAAATGAACTGAAACACCCGCAGGCAGTAGCCGTGCGGGCGTGATCAACTCCAAGCTTATCAAGCGGGTGCGCTGAGGGCGCCGCTTTGCTCACCTGCGTTCTGTTCGCGGTCCTGCTGATCCAGCGCCGGACGCAGATGGCGCAGGGAATAACGCAACACCACGAATGCTACCGCGCTCGCGATGGTCGTCACCAGCATCAGGGATTTACCCAACTGCTGCTGGTCGCGGAAGACAAAATCAGTAAGCGAGGCGACGATGGTCGGAGCGAACCCGGCAGCTACGGTAGCCGTGACAAACATGAAGATAGCAGTGGTCTGGCCGCGCATTCGATTGGGTACCAGCAACTGTACCGTGGCAGCGATGTACAGCAGGAAGGACACCAGCACTACATCGATGACTGCATATGCCGCCATGAACCAGTACGGATTGGACATGCTGAACGCAATGATGGCCAGCGGCGGCGTGGAGGCCAGCAACCAGGTATAGAAGCGCACGTGCGCGTCCTTCACACCCCGCTTGTACAGCCAGTCGATGATCATGCCTTTGCACAGAATGCTTGAAGCGCTGATGACGTTAACAATCCCCATGATTGGCGCGTACTCTTTGGGCGTCAAGCCGAACTCCCGGGTGATGTATGTCGGCACCCAACTGACCAAGCTTGCCGCAGCAACCGCGGCGCAGGCAAAGCCCAGCAGGAGGCTGACGTACAAGCGCTTGTTCTGCCCCATGTAGGTGAGGACGCTGACGCCCTCGACTGCAGGTTTGACGTGATTTTTACGGCTCGGCTCGGAAAAACTGAATGCCAGGAATGCCAGCAACAATCCGGGTATACCTATCAGGATCATTGCCAGGCGCCAGGAGTTGACCTCTCCAAACACTGGGAGTACCAGCCCTTCGTGAGCAGCCGAGTAGGAGATGACCCATCCGCCTACGGCGAAGGCGAAGGCGGTGCCGACCTTGGGGCCCATACCGAATATCGACAGCGCCGTGGTCAATCGTTCTTTTGGAAACTTGTCGGCGATCAGTGAGTAGGCCGCTGGCTGGAGACCTGCCTCTCCTGCCCCTACACCCATTCTGGCGGCAAACAGCAGCGGGAAGGATTTAGCCATCCCTGTCGCTACTGTCGCCAAGGACCAGGCCACGATGCCGCCAAACACAACCCCGCGTCTAGAAAAGCGGTCTGTTGCCCAACCCAGAGGATAGCCGCATATGCCAAAGCATATTGCGAAGGCGGGCCCCAGCAACAGGCTGATCTGGAAATCGCTCAGCCCCAGATCCTGCTGGATGGGGATCACCAGCATGTTGATAACCAGACGATCAAGGATGGAAATCACGTAAAACAGCAGCAGGACCGCCACCATCCACCAAGGCTCAATCCTTGACCACCTGGTAGCTTGCAAGGGCGGCAGTGGCAAATTACTCATCTGTCATCTCCAAATTTGTATTTATTGGTATGTAAAGAACTGCTATAGCCAGAGTGCGAGCGTGCTCCCGGTGTCCCTAGAAAAGAGGAATACTGTATTCGGTGGTAAAGCGGGTTTCGGTCATATCCCTCACACCCGGCACATGGCTCTTCAGCGTTCCCTGATCCACACGGAATCCGAGACCTCTGAGCGGGCCGCCCTGAATCGCGTAGGTGACCGCTGCGATATGTACTTGCTCGCTCTTGGCACCCTGGACCGTCCGAGCGTTATAACCTTTGAGATAGATCCAGTTGAAGTTGAGCCCAGGTATGCCCATGCCGGCAAAGTTATAGCCATAGCGCACCTGGCCCGTACGCTCACCGGCGCGGGCAAACTTGTTTACCTGAATATCACTGGTGATCGGAGCGATACTGCCGTCGCCTTGGTTGGGCCAGACAAAATCGCTGCTCCCCTCAGCGTGCTGATAACCCAAGCCAAAGGTGTGAGCGCCGTACTTGTAGCTGAACAGGGCACTGCTAAGGCGGTTATCGACCTCACCTACCGTCACGCCATTACCGTAATAGCCGCTCGCCAAGTAGCCTTCCATGCGGCCATCGAAGTGGCTGTTCTTGCCATGCCCTGAGCTGTCGTAGTGCCGAAAATCGCCGGACAGCACACCGTCCCCAATCTTCCACTCAGTGAGCGCACCTATCATGTGCTGCTCGTAGAAGTCCTCCATCTGTGCGTAGTAGTAACGCAGCGTCAAGCCAGGATTTACCGCGTATTCACTGCCAAAGAACCAGAAATGGTTACTGTCCTGCGCAGTGCCGGGAATGGACTGTCCGTACACTGCCTGATTATACGAGTTCGCATACTGGCGCCGCCCGGAGCTTGAAGCGCTGATGGTCATGGACATGCCATCGCTGGAGGCCCGGCCTTTGGACTTTTCGTACAGGCCACCTAGCAGTGTCAGTCCCTCGATTTCCCGCGAAGTGATCAGTGTGCCTTCGAAGAGCTGAGGCGCGATGCTTCCGGACGAAGCCTGGAGGACAGGCAAGCGTGGGAGATGCGCACCGTACATGATTTCGGTTTTGGAAATGCGCACCTTGGGATTCAGGTAGGCCCAGGAGAAACTGTCCACGGAGCTCTCGTCCGTATCCCGCGGAAACACGATTGCTGGCTGGCGGGACGAGTTCACATCACCTGCCTTGCCTCCAGAGTCGAGCTTGATTCCATGGAACGCCAGCGCGTCCACGCCGAAGCCAACCGGGCCTTCGGTATAGCCTGAACGGGCGTTGAGCATGAAGCCCTGGCCCCACTCGGTGAGACGGGAGCCACCCGCGCCGTGACCGTTGCGAAAATCATTGTCGTAGTAAAGGTTGCGCAGTCGAAGCTCTGCATGTGCATCGTCGAGGAATCCCCCAGCCGATGCTGCAGGCGAGAGTGCAATCAAGGCGGCCAGCACGCAGGCGCGTCGCGGAAACTGTTGTTCACCCGTTCGGGTCACAGTCAGATGCATGTAGATGTCTCTTATTCTTGTTTTGGAAGGTTATTGCCAAGCGCGCTCCGCTGAGTACCAAGCGTTTTGAAGACTGCGCGTCGGGCTTGCGCTCAAGTATCAAAATCGCGCGCTCACTGTGCAACGGAAAGGTGTTAGTCCGTGCACAGTGTGCACGTCGGCTCAATCTTTACTTTTGCCTGCAAAGGTCTCTGGTATGAATATGCACAGCGGTGGATCCGCTCGCCGCCAAGCTGGCGTGAGCGCCTAGTGAACCACTAGGTCCTCGATGGCGTACAGCGTGGTATCGACAGAGTCTGGGAAACACATCAACAATAATTTCGACAAAAGGGTAGATAGCATGGCACTTCCTCAAGGCCGTTTTCGTCACATCGGGGTTCCCGCATTCGATCCGGATGCGCTTGGCCAGTTTTACAGCCGGTGGTTTGGTTTCGTTGTCTCCGACACGGGCACGGGGCGAGCCGACGGTGCCCGAGTGGTGTTCATGACTGGGGATCCAGAAGAGCATCACCAGATTGCCTTCGCGAACCTGCGACGGGAAAACCATCCGGGCATGCAGCAGATTTCCTTCGTCTACGAGAGTCTGGAAGAGCTGAAGCTGATGGCCTTGGAATTCGACAAGGCGGGTGTACCCATTCTGCAGCAGAAAGACCACGGCAATACCTGGAGCGTGTATGTAGGCGATCCAGAAGGCAACCGGATCGAATGCTACACCCCGTCGCCCTGGTATGTGCCGCAGCCAACCTGGTGGGACATTGACTTGTTGACGGAGTCTTGCGACGACATTCGGGCCCGTACCGAAGCCAAGGCCAAGGAACAAACTGGTTTCTGCAGCCGCGAAGAATGGCAAGCGCGCATTCGCGATGGGGTACAGGCCAACCTGCAAGCCTTCCAGATGCAGACAGTCTAAGCACTGGGCAACGACCGCCCAGATGAGTTCTTCATGATGCAAGCGGCCCCCCAGGGAGCCGCTTCACACGCTAGTCGAACCACTGCACTTCAAAAGGCAATGCTCAAGGTCGTTCAGCGCTTGAGCAGGTCCAGGGCAACATCGACGATCATGTCTTCCTGGCCCCCCACCATGCGCCGCTTGCCCAGCTCGACCAGGATGTCCAAGGGCTTGAGGTCGTACTTCTCTGCCGCCACTTCGGCATGCCGCAGGAAGCTGGAATATACCCCGGCGTACCCCAGTCCAAGCGTCTCCCGGTCCACGCGTACCGGTCGATCCTGCAGCGGCCGCACCAAATCGTCGGCGGCGTCCATCAGAGCGAACAAGTCGGTGCCATGGACCCAACCCATTCGTTCCGCTGCTGCGATAAAGACTTCCAATGGCGCGTTGCCCGCGCCGGCTCCCATGCCTGCCAGGCTGGCGTCGACTCGGTCACAGCCTTCCTCGACGGCGACGATGGAATTGGCCACGCCCAAGCTCAGATTGTGGTGTGCATGCATCCCGGTCTGGGTCTGCGGGGCAAGGACAGCTTTGAATGCGCGCATTCGGTCTCGCACATCGTTCATCGTCATCGCACCGCCCGAGTCGGCCATGTAGATGCACTGGGCGCCATAGGACTCCATCAGCTTGCCCTGGTGTGCCAGCTCAGTGGCAGGGATCATGTGACTCATCATCAGGAAACCAACGGTGTCCATGCCCAGGCTGCGCGCGTATTCGATGTGTTGTCTGGATACATCGGCTTCCGTGCAATGGGTGGCCACGCGTACGCTGCGTGCGCCGGCGTCGTAGGCTGCCTTGAGGTCATGCACGGTGCCGATGCCCGGTAGCAGCAAGACGGTGATTCTTGCATGCTCGATGACATCGGCGGCGGCTTCGATCCACTCCAGGTCAGAGTGAGCGCCAAAGCCATAGTTGAAGCTGGAACCCTGCAAGCCGTCGCCATGGGTCACTTCGATGGAATCGACGCGTGCCTTGTCCAGTGCGCGAGCGATGTCTTGCACGTTCTGAATCGAATACTGGTGACGAATGGCATGACTGCCATCGCGCAGTGTCACATCCGAGATATAGAGTTTCTTGCTCATGCACAGGTCCTCAAGGCGCGATGGCCAGCAGTTGGGCGGCCATTCGCTCAGCAGTGGCCAGGGCGGCACTGGTCATAATGTCGAGGTTGCCGGCATAGGCCGGCAGGTAATGGGCGGCGCCTTCGACCTCGAGGAACACCGAGGTTTTCAGGCCAGAGAACGTACCCAGGCCAGGAATGTTCAGCGGCGCGTGCGCCGGGATCTCATCGAACTGCACCTTCTGTTTCAGACGATAGCCAGGCACGTACATCTGCACCTCGGCGACCATTCCCTCGATGCTCGCTTCGACCGCTGCCTTGTTGGCAGCCTCGGATAGCACGAACACGGTATCGCGCATGATCAAGGGAGGTTCTGCGGGGTTCATGACGATAATGGCCTTGCCTTTGGCCGCACCGCCAATCACTTCGATGGCTTTGCTGGTTGTCTCGGTGAACTCGTCGATGTTTGCGCGCGTGCCCGGACCGGCCGACTTCGACGCAATCGAGGCAATGATCTCAGCGTAATGCACCTTCGCCACGCGAGAAACGGCGGCCACCATCGGAATGGTGGCCTGGCCGCCACAGGTCACCATGTTGACGTTGAGCTTGTCGACATGTTCGGCGCCGTTGACCACAGGTACACAGTAGGGGCCTATGGCCGCAGGGGTCAGGTCGATCAAGCGGATGCCGGGTTTGGCGGCGCGCAGGACCGCGTCGTTCTGCACATGGGCGGCGGCGGAGGTAGCGTCGAAGACGAAATCGATTTCAGCAAATTCGGGAAGATTGATCAGTCCCTGCACGCCTTCGGCTGTGGTTGCCACGCCCAGTCGGGCCGCGCGAGCGAGACCGTCCGAACTGGGGTCAATACCGACCATTGCGCCCATTTCGAGGTACGTTGCGTTGCGCATGATCTTGATCATCAGGTCCGTGCCGATGTTGCCAGGACCGATAATGGCGACTTTGAGTTTCTTCATGATATCTACCTTAAGTGCTTGCAGAGCCGGCTTATTCAATGCTGAAGCGCACGCCGACCTGGCCCAGGCCCTGGATCTCGGCTTCGAAATGGTCTCCTGGAGCCACTGGCACCATGGGTCCGAGCGCGCCAGTGAGAATGATGTCGCCGGCCTTTAGCGGCGTGCCCAGGCGTGCCATGGTGCGCGCCAGCCACACCGCAGCATTGATCGGATGGCCGAGGCATTCAGCCCCTGTTCCTTCGGACACCACGTGGCCGTTGCGGCTCAGGCGCATGCTGACCTGACGCAGGTCCATGTCGGCGATGCGCCGGGCCGGCCCCCCGAGCACGAAGCAGCCGCTGGAGGCGTTGTCTGCCACGGTGTCGACGAAGCGGATGTTCCAGTCAGCCACACGTGATCCGACGATTTCCAACGCCGGTAGCACCCATCCGCTTGCCTGGATGACATCCATGAACGTGGTATCTGTGCCGGGCAAGTCATGCTCCAGCACCAGCGCAATTTCTCCCTCGATCTTTGCCTGCTGCACACGGCTCAGAGGCACGGTTTCGTTGTCGCCGTAGCACATGTCGGCGAACAGGGTGCCAAAATCCGGTTGATCGACGCCGAGCTGGGCCTGAACCTTGGGATTGGTCAAGCCTATCTTGCGACCGACCACACGACGGCCTGTCGCCTGGGCATGGGCCACGTTCAGACGCTGGATGGCATATGCCGCCTCGGCCGCCTGCTCGCCTATCTGGTCACGCAGCGGGGCAATCGGCACGCCGCTGGCTTCGGCCTCGCGCAAAGCGGCGGCGAGTCGGTCAAGGGTGTTCTGGGAAGTATCCATGTCGAGGCCTTAATAAGTGAGGAAGTCGACGACCAGGCGATTGAAACGCCCGGCGTGTTCCCATTGCGCCCAGTGTCCGCATTTGTTGAAGACATGCAGTTGGGAATTGAGGATGCCTGCGTTCAGGCGATAGCCCACGTCCACCGGCACGAAGCGATCATTGCGCCCCCAGACGATGAGCGTGTCGGCTTTGATCTCGGCCAGCCTTGGACCGAAATCGGGAAACTGGGCAGGGTAGGCCTGGGTGCTCTTGACGAAATTTTCCAGGTGATCGGGACGTGCCATCAGGTTGGCCAGTCTCGTCTTCATCAGGTCTTGGGTCAGGTCGCTCGCATCGTAGACGAACACCTGCATCATGCGAGTGAGGTTCTCCAGGGTCGGCTCACGATAAAGAGCGCCGATCAGCTTGATACCCTCGGTGGGCATGGGCACGAAGGCGCTGACGCCTCCGGTACCGCCGCCCATCAATACCAGCTTGTCGACCCGCTGCGGATTGGCCAAGGCGAATGCCACGGCGCTATGGCCACCCATCGAATTGCCCAGCAGCGAGATTTTGTCGATACCCAGCTGGTCGATTACAGCCTTGACTACACGGCCGTTGAGGTCCGAACGCGATTCAGCGCAGACCATCGAATCACTCTGTCCCCATCCGGGGCAGTTGATCAGCAGCACACGGAAACCGGCGTCGACCATCACGTCGATATTGCGGTTGAAGTTGGCCCAGCCGGTGGCTCCGGGTCCGGAACCATGCAGCATGACCACCACACGGTCACCGCTGCCAAGGTCGTTGTAATGGATGTTCAGCGTGCGGTCAGCGTCTTCGATGGTGACAAACTGGCTGCTGTCTTGTTCATTGAATCGAGTCATGGGCGTGGCCTTAAAAATGTCGGGGGCGAGCACTGAGCGCTCCGAACCCGGCGATCCATTCAGGGATTTCTCGGTAGAAACGGTTCCCGGCCTCATAAGGGCCGTAGGTCTGCAGGGCGGCAAAGGCGGCTACCCAGGTTTTCACCTCATGGACCGACTTGCCAGCAAGCGCCGACAGCTCGGCGTTGCCGGTGTTGTCCAAACTGGCAAGGTCGCCACCGCTGAGGGTGTCGAGGAAACGCTGATCCCATTCCGGGTTCAGAGGGTGCAGCGAATGGGGATCCTCCACAAACCGTTGCGCTGCCTGGATCACGCGCTGCGTGCGGGCTTCGCGTTCGTCGTGCGGCAGGTTTCGGCCGCTGCCTTTCAGTCTGTCGGCCATCAATCCGTCGACCTTGGCAAGTTCCGGTACGGGTGGCTGATGTGACAGGCCACCGGATCCTATGAACAACACACGCTGGCCGGTCGATCGTGCCCAGCGACCAATGGCCTCACCAAGCAGGCGAGCACGCTGGAAGCTTGGCAAGGGGGTGGCGACGGCATTGATGAAGACCGGGATCACGGGTACTTCACGCAGGCCGTTGAAGAGCAATTCCAGGGGTTGCGCAGCACCGTGGTCGAGTTGCATGCGGTAGGAAACAGCAGCGTCGACACCGGCATCGAGCACGGCCTCGGCACAAGCCTCTGCCAGCGCCTGCGGAACGTTCAGCGAACCCGACAATGTGCCGAAATCACCGATGGCATGGGCAGCCATACCCAGGCAGAACGGCGGCATGACATCGTAGAAGAAGCCGTTGTAGTGATCCGGGCTGAACAGCACTACCAACTGCGGATCGAACGAAGCTACCCGGCAGCGGGCGGCCTCCACAACCTCTGCCACCTCCGCCAGCACTTCAGCGGAGGGATCGTAGAAGCCTACGAGCGGCGTATGCGACAGGCACTGCACCAGAGCAGTCATATCAAGCTACCTTGCTCAAGTGGTGGGATGTAGAGGGCTGCGTCCGGGCCTGAAGTTTATCCAGCAGTTCGGCCGCCACGGTGCTGACAGTTTGTGGAATCGCCATGGCGGCGATAAAGCGATCCGGCCGTAAAATCACTACCGAATCGGCATGCTGGCCGAACCAGGTTTTGAGCCGGTTGTCCAGGTCGCCCACAGTGATGACCCCCTCGATCGTATTTCGCTGGGCCTTTAGCTGGACCGCCGGGAGCATCTGGATGAATTTCACGCCCAGCGCCTCGTAAGCGGCCAGCAAGCTTTCGTTCAGGCCCCATTTGGGATTGGTGCCCCACGCCAGCACGGCAAAGTTGGCCCCTATGACATCATCAAGCAGCACCTGCCGCCCATCCTCCAGCAGCACCTTCGGCTGGATGAACATGCGGCCCACCGCAGGCTGCCTGGTCGGATCGCCGGCGATCACGCCTTGGGTGTACTTGGGCATGGGTTTGAAGCGCATTTCCAGGAAGTAGCGTTTGACCGGTGGCAGGTAATTGAGTAGCCAGCTGATGCCGTCTCTCAAGGTGGCGTACCAGCGCTTGGGAGGGTTGAGCACGTGCCCGGCCATTACCGAAAGATCGATCATCGCCTTCACGTGGTCGCGACGTTCCTGCTCGTAGGTATCCAGTAGCGATGGAGAAGCGCAGTCCTTGACCACCAGCGCCAGCTTCCAGGCCAGGTTGCTCGCATCACGCAAGCCGCTGTTGTACCCCTGGCCCTGCCACACCGGCATGATGTGCGCTGCATCGCCGGCCAGCAGGATCCGGTCTATGCGAAAGCGCGCGGCCAGCCGAGCATTGTGGCTATACACGCGCTGACGGATCAGTTCCACTTTGTCCGGTTCGGGCAATACCTTGGACAACAGTGCGCGCATGTTCTCCGGGCGGCTCAATTGTTCCTCGGTCTCACCGGGCATGACCATGAACTCGAACCGGCGCACGCCGTGAGGCAAGGCGGCAGAAACATAGGGACGCAAGGGATCGGCACAGAGGTAGATGTTGGGTGTGCCAAGCGGGTCGTTGGCGATGTCGATCACGATCCACTGGTTCGGCGCGGTCTTGCCATCAAAGGCGATGTTCAACGTACGGCGCACGGAGCTGTTGCCGCCGTCGCAGGCCACCATGTACCCCGCGTGCACGTGTTCTTCGCTGCCATCGGTCTTGCGCAGTGTCAGATCAACCCCGTCACTGTCCTGACTGAAGGAGATCAAGTCGCGGGCGAACAGGCAGCGGACATTATCAAAACGCTCCAGCCCCCTGAACATGACGCCGTCGACCTGAGGCTGGATGAACGCATTGCGGCGTGGCCAGCCGAACTCATCGCTCATTGGCTGAATGTCAGCAAAACAGCGTCCTTTTGAAGTCAGGAAGCGCATTGCATGCCAGGGGGTGGTATGCGGCAGCACTTGCTCGATCAGTCCGAAGGCCTGAATGGTGCGTAGCGACTCGTCGTCGATGCCGATGGCGCGAGGGTAATCGATCAGGCCCTCGAGCCTCTCGATAACCAGTACCTGAACGCCCATCTGGCCAAGGTAGTTGGCGATAGCCAGGCCAACCGGGCCGGCGCCCAACACCACGACTTCGGATGAATGGGATGACACATTGGGGTCGAGGGGGGTGGGGTTCATTGTTGTTCTCCGCCAAGAAATACCGCTGCTTTTCGGGGCACAAAATAGCCCTGCCTCACGCTGCCGTGAGGCGCAAACCACGGTGAAAAGTCAGTAAGATGGGACTGCGACCTGTTGGGCTGCGGCATAGGCCGGTTATGTGAAAGTCTCCATTCAGGTCGGACTGGAGTATAAGAACAAGCAAAAAACAGCAGCAATCGCAACGCTGCTTCTGGTGCACCAAGTGCACACTTACAAAGTGATACGTCATGTCAAAACAAGAAAAAGAAGCCGAGTACAAATCCGTACGGGGCCTGATGCGTGGGCTCGCTGTACTTAACACCATGAGCCGTGCCCATGGTGCCGCGTCGATCAACGAAATCAGCGCGTTGACGGGGCTGCATCGCACCACGGTGCGCCGCTTGCTGGAAACCCTGCAGCACGAGGGCTACATCAGACGACATGCCAGCGAGGATTCGCTGTACCAGCTCACGCTCAAGGTACGTGAGCTGAGCGAAGGCTTCCGAGATGAGCAGTGGATCTCTTCTCAGGCCGTCTCGGTGCTGGGCAGTCTGCTTCAGAAGGTTCACTGGCCTACCGACCTCTGCACGCCGGACGGCGACGCCATGCTGGTGCGTGAGACTACTCACAAGTTCAGTCGTCTCTCGTTCAACCAGGCCATGGTCGGGCGCCGGTTGCCAATGCTGTACACCTCCGTGGGGAGGGCCTACCTCAGTTTCTGTCTTGATGAGGAGCGTGAGGCGGTGCTTGATCTGCTGCGAGCGCGGGCGGACGAAGAGGGCACACTGGCCCGTGATGACACCTATATCCGCCGCCTGATTGAGCACACTCGCAAAGCGGGCTATGGCGAGAACTATGCCCACTGGCAGTCGGAAAAACGCATTGCTGCGATCGCCTTGCCGTTGTTCAAAGGCGAACAGGTCCTGGCATGCCTGAGCCTGGTGTATGTCGCTAAGGCCATGACTATCCAGGACGCGGCCAAACGCTATTTGCCGATGCTGCGTGATGCGGTCGATCAAATTCAGATCAGCTGGCAGCAGGGCCCGAGTGAGCATCCGCATGATGCAATCGTGCATGAGGTAAATTCCGTGCACTCCGTGCACGAATCACGTTGAAGTTATTGCCTCTGCGAAGACCCATGGCTACTGTCGGGGTGCTTCAACCTGCCTGATCCCATTCGTTGAACACCGCGTCTTGAGGCCGGTGTTCGGAAGTTGCAAGGTCGCCATGGACAATTATAAAAGCATTTGGAAGTACCTGTTCCGCGTTCCCCATCGCCTTGGTTTCGTCGATGCCAATGGCGTCAGTACTCGCTATCTCGAGGCCGGTACTCCCGGCAGGCCAATACTGATACTGCTCCACGGCACTGCTGGCAGCCTTGAAAATTTCTGCGCCAACTATGCGGCGTATGCGGAGCATTTCCACGTTTATGGCATCGACATGCTTGGCTGTGGTGCTACCGACAAGCCCGATCATGATTACCTGATTGAACACTATGCCCGCCATGTCAGTGACTTCATGGAAGCGCTCAATATATCTTCCGCTTCGCTGGTCGGGGTATCGCTCGGTTCGTGGGTAGCCGCGCAATTGGCCTTCAGTCAGCCAGAGAAGGTAGAGCGCATGATCATGGTGGCGCCGGCCGGGATCATTATGGATGCCGAGGAAGAGCGCCGGGTCGCCGAGGGCGTGCGCAAGCGCCGCAGTGCTGCGGCCAGCACCCCGACCTGGGAGACTGTACGCACCGCCATGAGCGGGCTGATGCTCAATCCCGACGATCTGATAGACGACCTCATCGCCATCCGCCTGGATATCTACAAAGACCCGCGCATGCAGGCAGCCATGCCACGCCTGTTGGCCTTCAGTCTGGGCGGCCAGGATCTCAAGGTTGAACAATGGAAGCGCTTGCGCCAACCGATCCTCTGCATTGCTGCGGTGGATGCGCCGAACATGTTCCTTCGAAACGCGTATGCGATTGCAGAGACTGCGGCAAATGGAGAGGTGGTGGAACTGCAGGGTTGCGATCATTGGGCTCAGTTTGAACAAGCTGATGCTTTCAACGCCTTGAGTATCAAATTTCTCACTCGATAGTGCGCCTGCCGCCGCAGGCCTGTTAGGCGATATGTCATGAACGATTACTGCAGTATCTGGAAATACCTGTTTCGCACACCTCATCAACTTGCGTGGGTCGACGTCCAAGGTGTGAGCACCCGTTACTTGGAAGCGGGTAGACCGACCGCACCGGTGGTCGTCCTGTTGCATGGTGCTACCGGAAGCCTTGAGTATTTCTGCGCCAATATCGCGGCCCTGGCCGAGCATTTCCGGGTGATTGCCGTGGACATGCTGGGCAACGGCCTTTCCGAAGCACCGAACTACCCGTACACCCCCAGTGTGTATCGCACTCATGTAAAAGACTTTCTGGATGCACTGAACATCAGGAAAGCCTCGTTCATTGGGGTCGCACTGGGTTCAGCCATTGCCGTGCACATGGCTCATCACCACCCCGAGCGCGTTGAGAAGGTGGTCATGGTATCGCCGGGCGCAATCGTGGTGAACGAAGAAGAGGTCGGTCAGTTCATTTCTGGTGTCAAGGAGCGTCGCGGCGCAGCCACCGAAAACCTGAATTGGGAAAACGTCGAGAAAATTGTCTCGGCACTGTTTTTCGACCCTGCCTCGAGCCTGATGGATGATCTGATCAGTACCCGCCTGGAATGCTACCGCGGGGAGAACCTGCCGCAGCGCATGAGCAACATGATGAGCTCAGCGCAACCCGAGCAGTTTCTCAGTCATGACACGTGGCGGCAGTTGCAAACGCCGCTGCTGGTTGTAGCTGCAATCAGCATCAAGCACATGTTCGTCGAGAATGCGCACAAGATCGTCGAGCTAGCGCCAAACACTGAATTATTGGAATTAGCCAACGCCCGCATCTGGCCTCATTACGAACAGGCTGCTCAATTCAACGCCGCCGTCATCAAGTTTCTGCGCACTTGAGTGCCCGAGGACTCCCCATGCTTGATCAAACCCTTATCAGCCAACTGGCTGCCCAATTGCACGCCGCTGAACAGGAAGGCGTGCAGCTGGAGCATTTCTCCAAACGATACCCACAGATGACCATCGATGATGGTTATGCCGTTTCTCGCGCTTGGGTGCAGCTCAAGTTGGCCGAGGGTCAGGTGGTGAAAGGCCACAAGATTGGTCTGACTTCGCGCGCCATGCAGATCAGCAGCCAGATCAGCGAGCCGGACTATGGCACGCTGCTCGATACCATGTTCTTCAACCAGGGCGGCGATATCCCAGTGGCCCGTTTCATTGCCCCACGCGTTGAAGTCGAACTCGCCTTCATCTTGGCCAAGCCGCTCAAAGGACCGAATGTAACGCTGTTCGATGTGTTGGCGGCTACTGACTATGTGGTGCCGGCATTGGAAATCATCGATTCGCGCATTGAGCAGTTCGATCGCAACACCAAGGCCCCACGAAAGGTTTTTGACACCATCAGCGACAACGCCGCGAACGCCGGCGTCGTACTCGGCGGGCGACCGGTCAAGCCCGATGCGGTGGATCTGCGCTGGGTAAGTGCGCTGTTCTACAAGAACGCGGTGATCGAAGAATCCGGTGTAGCCGCCGCAGTGCTCAACCACCCGGCGACCGGTGTGGCCTGGCTGGCGAACAAGCTGGCGCACTATGGTGAGTTCCTGGAGGCAGGGCAAGTCGTTCTGGCCGGTTCGTTCACACGCCCTGTCGCAGGCGTGGCCGGTGATCATTTTCACGCCGATTATGGCCCTCTGGGCAGTATCTCCTTCCGTTTTGTCTGAGAGGAACACCATGAGCGCACCACGCTTGCACAACCCCTTCAAACAGGCGCTGGTCGAAGGTCGCCAGCAAATTGGCTTGTGGCTGGGCCTGGCTGACGGCTACGCGGCTGAAATTCTCGGCGGCGTGGGCTATGACTGGCTGTTGGTGGACAACGAACATGTCCCCAACGACCTGCGCAGCACCCTGGGTCAGCTCCAAGCTATCGCCAGCGCTGCCCAGGCTGTGCCGGGCGGGCCCAGTAGCCATCCGGTAGTACGTCTGCCGGTAGCTGATGCCACGCTGGTCAAGCAGTACCTGGATATCGGCGCGCAAACCTTGCTCCTGCCGATGATCGATACGGCTGAGCAGGCCGTTACAGCGGTGCGTTCAATGCGTTATCCCCCGCAGGGGATCCGCGGCATGGGGAGTGGTATCTCCCGGTCCTCGCGCTGGCACCGCTTCAGCAACTACATCCAGGAAGCCAATGAGCAGGTTTGCCTGCTGGTGCAGGTAGAGACCCGCGAAGCCTTGGACAACCTTGACGCCATTGCCAACACCGAAGGGGTGGATGGGGTATTCATCGGTCCGTCGGACCTCGCAGCATCAATGGGGCTCGCAGGCCAGGTGGAGCATCCCGAGGTGTGCGCTGCCGTAGACGAAGCCATCGTGCGAATTCGCAAGGCAGGCAAGGCCCCCGGCATCCTCTGCGCCAACCCGTCGCTGGCGGAGCACTATCTGAAACTGGGCGCACAATTCGTTGCGGTGGGCGTGGACACCTCGCTGCTTAACAGTGCCGCGAAAGCTCTTCTGGCCAGATTCAAGGACGATGGAAATACCCATGCAACCAGCGGCTCGGGTTACTGATCCGAGCTGCCTTGGCAGGAGCACACCTAGTGATGCGCGCGACTCATGCTTGAACCTAATACCGTCCGATTCCTGCCTTGGCTGGTAGCAGTAGCATTCTTCATGCAAGCGCTGGACAGCACCGTCCTCAACACGGCGTTACCTGCCATGGCCCGGGATCTGGGTGAGGATCCTCTGCGCATGCATGGCTTGTTGCTGGCTTACCTGGTGACCGTGGCTATCCTGATCCCGGCCTCGGGCTGGCTGGCCGATCGGTTCGGGACGCGGCGCATCTTTTTCAGCGCGATCGTGCTGTTTTGCAGCGGCTCCCTGCTGTGTACCCTGGCCAACAGCTATGACGGGTTGATGTTGGCGCGGATCATCCAGGCCGTCGGCGGCGCGCTGATGATGCCCGTCGGACGACTGGTGGTGCTCCGCGCTTTTCCACGCGAAGACCTGGTGCGCGTGATGAGCTTCATCACTCTACCTGGTCTGGTGGGCCCTCTGATCGGCCCCGCCATAGGAGGATGGCTGGTCGAGTACGCCACCTGGCGGTGGATATTCGCGATCAACCTGCCGATTGGGGTCATCGGGGCTATTGCTGCCTATCGCTTGATGCCTGAGCTGCGGTCGGTACAGTCCTGGGGATTCGATGCGGTTGGGTTCACTTTGTTCGGCGCTTTTACCCTTTCGATCATCTTCGGGCTCGAAGGACTGGCACGTCCGATGGCGGTGCACTCGGGCTGGATGTTACTGAGCGCGTTGCTCGCCCTGGGTCTCTACATGTGGCATGCCTCTCGCCATCATCATCCACTCTTTGCGTTATCGCTTTTTCGGGTGACCAGCTTCAGTCTGGGAATCCTCAGTAATTTGTTATCACGATTAGGCAGTTCGGCCATGCCGTTTCTTACGCCGCTGATGATGCAGGTAGGGCTGGGCTATTCACCGGCGGTTGCCGGTATGAGCATGCTTCCTCTGACGCTGTCCGGCATGGCCACCAAGCCGGCTATGGCCTGGCTGATTCGGCGCTTCGGCTACCGTACTGTGCTGGTATGCAATACATTCGCCCAAGGTCTTCTTGTGGCGATGATGGCGCTGGTCGATGCCGGCACCCACCTGGGATGGCTGTTACTGCTACTGAGCTTGATAGGGGTCTCCAACTACATCCAGTACACGGCGTTGGGGACCTTTACCCTGACTGACCTGGGCACCCAGCAAGCGAGCAGTGGCACCAGCTTGATGTCTGTGACGATACAGTTGGCCATCGGTATGTCTGTGTCTCTGGCTGGCGCGTTGCTTGCTATCTTCAACCCGAGCTCTGGCAGTTACCCACGTACGGACTTGATGGATGCATTCGCCTGTACGTACCTTTGCCTTGGAACGATCACTCTGCTTTCAACGATAATGTTTCTAACGAGGCCCGTCGGTAGTCTCACTCGATAGGTTGCCGACCTGGTGTTGAAGGCAGTGAAACGCCCGGCCTGCTAGCGCCTCAACACCAGATGTTGTGCCAGTGAACCTTCACCGTCCCTTTCGAAATCCCCGCTCGGGTGGGATCGACTGGCTGCTGTGCCTTTGCAGGATCAGCTTGGCCACGTGACGCTGGGTCTGCGTCATCTACCCTTACATCCCTTCCTGCCAAGGGTTCGACGAGGACGCCGCCATGAAAACGGTCATGACTAAAATCAAGCATGAGTTCATGAAGGTGCTTCCCCCGACACTATTTTTCTTCGTGATTTTGCACATCGTTGTCCTGATTCGCGCGCTCATGATCAAGGGGTCGGGGGTGGAACTGCCTGTTTCAGCGTCAGTGCTGATCGCCGCTCTGGTATTGGGTAAGTCTGTATTGGTTGCCGATATGTTGCCCTTCATCAACCGGTTCCCTGATAAGCCGCTGATATGGAACGTCGCCTGGAAAACACTCATGTATGCCCTGGTCGCGCTGGTCGTTCATTACCTGGAACGACTCTACGACTATTGGAAAGACGCAGGCGGGTTTCTCGATGCGAACACGCTGTTATGGTCATCAATGAACTGGCCTCGTTTCTGGGCCGTTCAGATCTTGCTGATCACGTTGATATTCATCTATTGCGTACTCGCGGAGCTGGCACGTGTGATGGGTCATCAGCGCCTGAAACGAATGTTCTTTGGTCCGCTGCCGGCAGAAACTATCGAAGCCTCGGATGACGCCTGATACCCGACCGGCATAGCCTCCCACTCTTTAGCATCACTTGCTGCGAACCCGCCTCAGCGCCTAGCCTCTCCAGCGCCGTAGGTGGCCGCACGGGCACGATGGGCCAATCTCGATCATTGATGAGTGTCCACCTTCTCAGCGGGATAAAACTCGCCCTTCCTCCCCATCTTTTCCAGCCGTTCACGCGCGATCATCTCAACGCTGGCCACTGCAGCCTGCTCGTCAGGATCGACCAGCTTCAAGCACAGGCGCCGGACATTCTGGTCGTGGGTGCCCTCGCTGAGCATTTCGTGGGTAAAGACTTGTTCTGCACGCCACAGGCATAAGTGGAGATGAGTCCCGTCGAGCCATATCTCGTTGAATGATCCAAGGTCGGCGGTAGCCAGTTGCTCCATGGTGATCATCTCGTCCATCGCGCTGTACCTTTTCAATGAGTCGGTACAGGTCAGACTTGAAGCCGCAATGGGTTGTTCCCGGCGTCGGCTGCTCAACGGCGTCATCCACTACCTCCAGGATAGCGCGACGATGGATCAACCTCGAAGGTGTTGGCCATTGCTCCCAGTCACGGGCTGCTCCTCTTTCGTAATACGATTCAAAGCTCTACAGAGCCAGTAATGCCGTACAGGATTCCAGGCCGCCGATCCGGATTAACCTCGTTTCAGGCTGGAAAGGGTCGCTTTCCTTTTCCACCCGCGTCATGGTGACCGTTCCTCCTGAATTACAACAATGACGTAGGAGAACGGCATGAGAGTTCGTGGCACCATTTTCTGGCAGTGGTCAGATCCCACCCTTCATCATCGCGTGCATGACGAAACAATGGACGATGGCACGGAGATCGAGGTACAGGTCAGGCTCTCTCGGGTAGGAAGCACGCAGATGTTCATCGGCGTCTACTCTCCCTCGGGCGCGCCCGTGCTTGAGGAAGCCTTCGCTTCGCGCCCGGGCGAGTCGATGACCCGGGCTCTGGTATGGGGCGTCGACTATGCTCGCCATATCGCGACCAAAGGCGTGCGCACTTCTCGTAGGACCGCTGGCGGATCCAGGTAGCGCATGCTCTTCAGAGATCACGCACCTGGGACCGAAAACGTGACGAAGTCGCTCTTTCGTTGATCCGGAGAACCGTGATGCTCACTCAAAGAACCAAGGATATCGTCAAATCAACGGCCCCCGTCCTGGCCGAACATGGAACCGCCATTGTCCAGCGCTTCTACGAGCATTTGCTGCTCGCGCATCCCGAGCTGAAGAATCTGTTCAACCTTGCTCACCAGCAGCAGGGCCAGCAGCAAGAAGCGCTGGCACGGGCGGTGTACGCCTATGCCGCGAATATCGATAATCCGCAAAGCCTGATGGCGGTCCTCAGGGGCATCGCCGGCAAGCACGCCAGCCTGGGCGTTCGGCCCGAACAGTACCCTATCGTCGGCGAGCATCTGTTGTGGGCTATCAAGGACGTCCTGAAGGAAGCCGCTACGGACGAGATCATTTCCGCATGGGCGCAAGCGTACGGAAACCTGGCCGACTTGCTGATGGGCATGGAAAGCGAGCTGGCAGAGCATACGGCCGAAGCGCCGGGCGGTTGGAGAGGGTGGCGCGACTTCATCGTCCGGGAAAAGAACCAGGAAAGCGAGGTGATCACTTCCTTCGTCCTCGAGCCGGCGGATGGCCAGCCTGTGATTGATTTCGAGCCTGGGCAGTACACGAGCGTCGCTGTTCAGGTGCCTGCACTCGGGGTCCAGCAAATCCGCCAATACAGCCTGTCCGACATGCCTAACGGACATACCTATCGCATTTCGGTAAAGCGCGAAGATGCAATTCCCGGACGGCCTGCGGGCCATGTGTCCAATCTTCTGCATGCCGAGATCAATGTAGGTGATCACCTCAAGCTAGCGGCCCCTTACGGTGACTTCTACATCGACGTGCATGCCAGCTCACCGGTCATATTGATCAGCGGCGGGGTAGGGGTGACGCCCATGATCAGCATGTTGAAAAGGGTTCTGCTTTCACCGTCGCGTCAGGTCGTATTTGTCCATGCTGCGCGAAACAGTTCCGTACAGGCAATGAAGCAGAAGCTGCGCAGCGCCGCGGACACGCATCCCAATCTGAAGCTTTTTGTCTTCTATGACGAGGCACTGCCCACCGATGTGCAGGGCAAGGACTACGACTACCCAGGGCAGGTTGATTTGCCGAGCATCAGCGCCCAGGTCCTGTTACCGGATGCGGATTACTATATCTGCGGGCCGATTCCGTTCATGCGGCACCAGCATGACGTGCTGATGAATCTGGGGGTGGCGGAGTCGCGGATACACTATGAAGTGTTTGGGCCGGATGTGTTTGATGCGTAGGCAGTGATATGGCGATGCAAAGTGGATCATTGAAGGCAGAGGCCGGGAGCGGCTGTTTTGCTGCCCGGCAGACAATGCCATTCTCGCCTACCGCTCAGACAACGAGCGTCTGATCCAGGCGAGGCGCCAGTCATCGCGTACATGCAGGCCGCAGCACGCAACTTCCAGCTACCGGATGCTCGACTCGCTCACTTCCTTGGGCTTCCCGAGCACATAGCAGGGCAGCGATGTTCCGTTGGGGCGGATCGTTGGAATGATCGACAGCAGCTTCCATCCCTCCGAAATGAGTTTCTCCGCCTCCTCAACGTTCTGCGCTTCTTTTAGCGTTTTTACTTGTTGCAGTTCCATGGGATTCCCCTTACTGGTGGTGGATGAAAGCAGTGTAGGCCGAGGCCGCTAGAATCGGCGATACCGATAGCGCACAGTTTTTTGATACGCCCGCGTCAGCCCACCCGCGTGAAAACCGGGTTGCTGTGGGTCGGAAGCAGTCGGTCGCGAATTACCCCTTTCGACCCATGGCTGCCCTTCGCGGCGCAAAACAATCAGCCAGGAGCGGCACTTTGAGATCCATCTTCATAGCCTTCCCCTTGGTCGAGCTTGAGAAAAACCATATCTTCTCCGTGCCCTTTCTGTTTGCCGATCAGCTAGGGATTGGTTCTTCTTGAGTACCAATTTATGAGCCGATTAACTCTCTATCGCAGGCAAGAGGGTGGGTAGGATCAACACGGTCTTCAAGAAGGAACCGTTATCCCTTGCCGTTAATGAGGTGTGCCATGCCCAAGGTTGTTCACTTTCACCGTACCGGTGACGCTGATGTTCTGATCCTCGATGAAGTCGCGGTACCCACGCCGAAAAGCGGCGAGGTTCAGATCGAAGTAAAAGCTATCGGTTTGAATCGTGCAGAAATCATGTACCGCACTGGGCAGTACGTGATTGATCCCCAGTTCCCAGCGAAGCTGGGCTATGAAGCGGCCGGCATTGTCCGCGCGGTTGGCAGTGACGTCTGCGACGTTGTTCCCGGTGACGTAGTTAGCGTCGTGCCGGCGTTCTCTTTCGCTGATTACGGCATGTATGGCGAGGTCGTCAATGCGCCTGCGCATGCTGTCGCCAAGCATCCGTCCAACCTCAGTTTCGTGGAGGCAGCAGCCAGCTGGATGATGTTTGTTACTGCATATGGTGCCCTGATTGAGTACGGCAATTTACAGGCTGGCGAAACCGTGCTTATCCCGGCTGCGTCGAGCAGTGTCGGCCTGGCAGCGATCCAGATCGCCAACATGCAGGGAGCCATCCCGGTGGCCCTCACCCGCACAAGTGCCAAGCGTCAGGCGTTGCTGCATGCTGGTGCAAAACATGTCATCGCCACCCAGGAAGAGGACCTGATTGCCGAGGTGGCAGCGATCACCGAGGGCAAAGGTGCGCGTATTGTTTTCGATCCGGTTGGTGGCCCCGAGGCAACCAAGCTGATCAAGTCCATGGCCAACAACGGGATCTTCTTCCAGTACGGCGCTCTCGATCATCGCGATATCCCGGTTCCGGTATTCGACATTCTTGGCAAACACCTGACCGTGCGCGGCTACGAGCTGTTCGAAATCACCACGGATATTCAAAAGCTGGCCAATGCCAAGGCCTTCGTTGCCAAAGGCTTGGCAGGTGGTCAGCTCAAGCCCGTCATCGACCAGGTCTTCCCGCTCAGTGAAATTGCGGCAGCACACCGCCGAATGGAGTCGAATGCGCAGATCGGCAAGATCGTCGTCGTGGTTGACTAAATAACATCCTGCGGCAGTCAGACTGGCTGCCGTACGCCATCGCTGTTTGCTTCCAAGCACTGATGGCTTACTTTGTTTTGGTGTCTGAGAGGGGGAGCCTAGCTTCGCTATCGTCCTCAGTGCAGAGTACGTCTGACCCAATGCACAGGTAACTGGAAGATGGCGATGAACCTGATCGAAGCCATGCAAATGTTCGTGGCGGTGGTTGAGCATGGTAGCTATACCAAAGCGGCCGAGGCACTCAATGTACATCGCCCGGCACTCTCCAAGCTCATCCAGAATCTCGAGTACGAATTGGGAGTGCAGCTGTTACACCGCACCACGCGCAGAGTGAACACCACGCCCGCTGGCGATGAGTTCTACGAACGCAGCCTGAAATTACTCACTGAACTAGCGGACACACTGGACTGGTTTTCGCCGACTCGTCCGCCGCGAGGCAAGCTCAGGATCAACATGCAGACCGTACTCGGTCACGCGGTGATAATCCCGCGACTGCCCGAGTTCATGGAGCGCTACCCTGGCCTGGAAATATCTCTGGCAACCTCTGACAACCTGAACGACCTTATCGCGGAAGGCATCGATTGTTCCGTGCGGCTCGGTGATCTGGATGATTCGAGCCTTGTTGCCAAACGTATCGGCGAGGTTGCTTTGGTGACCTGTGCGGCTCCCGCCTACGTAAAGAAACATGGTTTACCCGGTACGCTGGATGATTTGCAGGCGCACCTGGCAGTCAACTTCATTGTTGAGCAGCGCCGCCAGATCATGCCTTGGCGATTCAGGGCCAACGGTAAAATGATTAGCGTAAAGATGCGCAGCGGCATCGTCGTCGACAATGCCGAAGCGTTGCTCCACTGCGCACTGTCGGGGATCGGGATGGTACAGGGGCTGCGCCCGGCGTTGCAGCGATACATCGATAGCGGGCGTGTAGTGGAGGTTCTGCCGGATGTTCCTGTCGAGCCGAAGACAGTTTCCGTGCTGTTTCCAGATCGCCGTCATCTGTCACCCAATGTGAGGGTATTTGTCGAGTGGGTGAGTGCGTTGTTCCAGGAGGAAAGGCATTAGGGGTCGGTTATCGAACGTCAGCGTTGGGTCGATTAGCGACGGCTTGAAGTCAACCGTCGCTATGCATAATCAAACCTCGGTCTGTTCCGCCGTCTCCAGGGCGTCATCGACCTCGATCCCCAAATATCGAACGGTGCTCTCCAGCTTCGTATGGCCGAGCAGCAGTTGAACCGCCCGCAGATTTTTCGTCCTGCGATAGATCAGTGATGCCTTCGTACGTCTCATCGTATGAGTGCCATACATGGCTGGATCAAGGTCAATGGCTTTCACCCAGCCTTTGACTATACGAGCGTATTGCCGAGTGGATAGGTGGTCAGAGGTATGCAGTCGGCTAGGGAACAAGCAGTCCTCGCTGCGTAGCTTGGCCTGACGTATCCAGGCTGCGACAGCAGACCGTGTTTGTTCAGTAATCTCGAATTGCACTGGCCGCTGCGTTTTCTGCTGCATCACCATCGCTCGTGATGATACGTGCTCGCCGTGGGCAACGTCGCGCACCCGGAGCTTTGTTAAATCGCAAGCTCGAAGCTTGCTGTCGATGGCCAGATCGAAGAGAGCCAGATCCCGAGTTCTTTCTGCAATTTGAAGCCTTACTCGGATGGCCCAGATGTCTCTCAGTCGCAGCGGGGGTTTCTGCCCGACCAATTTTCCTTTGTTCCAAGGCTGACGGCTGCCGGTAGCAATGATTTTCATGACATGTCCTCCACGTGTGGAAGAACAAGAATGGCTAACCAGGGCAACGGTCGCTAACCGGCCATTTCCGGTCAGTCGTGACAGGTGCCGGTTTAACATTTCTCCGTCTAAATGCCACATTTGTCGCATGTCATGTCGCAGATAATTGAATACCTGCGACAGACTCATACGGCATCGTAGAGCCGTTACCATCAGGCCCGGATGAGTCGTCGCATACCTCCGAAGCTATGCGACTCACGCCTTAGCCTATCTTCACGTTCACCGTGATTTTTGCTGTGAAGACCTTTACGCCTGCTTCGTCGAATACGTCGACAGGAACAACCTTGTCACCAGCCGTTTCCCAGTCAATTTCACTGCCATCTGCAACCGCTCTAATACTCGACTTTGCCTTAGCCAAGTATTCAACTGTCATACCTTTTGGAATCCATTTACCTCCTGAGGGAATTGAAGCATCGGTCATCATCCCTCCCGCCAACTCAGCTGCGTTACACAACGCAATGGCGTGGACGGAGGCGAGATGGTTGGTGATTTCCTTGCGGAACGGTACGTTCACGACAGCATGGCCGGGTTTTAGCTCCGAAATCTCTGGGGATATCGTGCTGAAATAGGGGACCATCTGACAGGCCAGGTTGCTGAACGCAGCAGGGCCTACGCTGTTGAACATGCTTAGGGCTTGGCTCATGGAAACTCCTCAAAGTAAACAGAATATTATTCTGTGACGGAACAATATTCTGTAAAATTGCATTGCGTCAAGCTGAGCTTTTCTGGGCTTGGCTCACGAACCTATAAATCTGCTCATTTGGCGTTTTTCACATGCAATCACCTGATCTGATCGAGCGTACCTATCCTGGAAGGCGTAGCGACCTTAAGCGCACCATCCTTCGCAAGGCACTCACTTGCTTCAACGAACAAGGAATCGAAGCCACCACCATTGAACACATCCGTGCTGCTTGCGAGACAAGCGTAGGGGCCATCTATCACCATTTTGGAAACAAAGAAGGCCTGGTGGCCGCTCTCTTTTTTGCAGCCTTGGAGGATCAAGCTTCGCTAAGGGACGCTTATCTAGAAAAGGCCCAGACGGCGGAATCTGGGGTTATGGCGCTGGTTTACAGCTTCGTAGATTGGGTAGATGAACAGCCAGACTGGGCCCGTTTTGTTTTCCACAGCCGATTTGCCGTTTCGAGCGGGCCATTCAAAGACGAACTGATTTCGCGCAATAAGCAGCGTAATAGACAGCTAGTGGAATGGATGGGAAGTGATGGTCGAAAGGATTTTTTTGACCACCTACCGGCTGAACTCATACCCTCTCTGATCGTAGGTGCAGCAGAAAATTATTCTAGAGCTTGGCTCTCAGGCCGGGTCAAAACCAGCCCAAAGCATCATCGTGCCCTGCTTGCCCAAGCTGCTTGGAATTCGCTCGCGCAAGGCTAGCTAACATCCGGAAGCAATACTCCCTACCGCTTGCAGCGCCAAGCGGAAGGCAGTCTGGTTATCCTAAGATTTGCCATAAGCGGCATTCTGCGCAGTCTCTCACCGACCGCTTTAGGCCGATCTGCACCCATCTCAAAAGGCGAACTTGGATCGTTTGCGGTAGTCGCAAAAGGCTGCTAACGACCCATAGCTGAGGCTAGATTGAACTTGGGCAACCCCTTGTACATGACCGACGACGGCGCGCAGTCATATCAGCTGTTGAACAAGACGACCGACGCGTCGGTGGGAGACCACCGAGCGCCAGATAGCAGGCGTTCAGATTGCGGTATAACCGCCATCAACGGGCAGAGCCACGCCAACGATGAAGCTTGCAGCATCGCTACAAAGAAACAGTACCGCAGCCGCTACTTCTTCCGCGCCCCCCAGCCTTCCGATGGGCTGCTTCTTGATGATGGCATCCATGGCATCGGGGTAATTAGACAGCATGTTAGAGACCATGGGGGTATCGATTACACCAGGGCAGACGGTGTTGAGACGGATGCCGCGCGAGGCATATTCCAGCGCAGCAGTCTGGGTCATGCCAATCACACCATGCTTGGCGGCATGATAAGCGGCGAAGCCCGGATTACCGACGAGCCCACCTAAAGATGAGCAGTTAACAATGGCCCCGTTACCCTGTTTTTGCATCTGACGCAGCTGGTGCTGCATGCAGTGCCACACACCATTCAAATTGACTGCCATTACCCGCTCATAGTCTTCCTTAGACACGTCCGCAGCATCGGTATGTGCGATCTGGATTCCGGCGTTGTTGAAGGCCACATCCAGGCGGCCAAATACATCTACAGTCTGGCGGATCATGGCGGCGACCTGGGTTTCATCCGAGACATCGCAGCAAATGCCAAGCACGTTGTAGCCAGCGCCTTCAAGTTCTTCAGTAGCCAGTTGCAACGCCTCGGCATCGCGATCAGCCAGAACCACCGTCGCACCGGCCTCGGCAAATTTACGAGCGGCAGCGAAGCCCATGCCCATAGCAGCGCCTGTGACCAGAGCCACCTTGTTAGCGAATGACAAATTCATAATTTATCCACCTCATCAGGTCATCGATATTCTCGACGTCTACCCTAACAAGTGCGTCTCATACTGTATTCATGCTGAATCAGCTTATGACTATAAGCAAAATTCATTAATCGTAGAGTTTGGCAGATAGGACCGCCCCAATCAGATCGAGCGCTACGCAAGCAAGATTTTGCGCGGAATAACAGAGATGAAACGCCGGGATGGGGGCGCACCAATCATCCATCAAGCTGACCAGCCGGGCGGAATTTACATGCTCCTCCACCAAGGGCTTTGGAAGGTATGCAAGACCACAGCCGGAAATAGCTGCCTCAATTACTGCCGAGTCCCTGTTGAATGTCCATGGGCTTTCTAAAGAAATCTTCCTCTGCTGACCTCTGTGGGCCAGCGTCCAATTCTCTACAGGGCCATCCGGGGGGTAGCGAGTGTTGATACCTTGATGCTGAGCGAGATCATTCGGTGTCATCGGTACCTTGCGACCTGCCAGATAGCCGGGTGAAGCAACGATTGCCATTCGGTGCTCCGAAGAAATCTTGACCGTCTTCATGTCCTTGACGACCAGGTCACCGCAGCGAATCATCGCGTCGTAGCCGTCCGGTAGGCCGTCTCTTGATTCGGACGTCATCATTTCGATGTGAAGCTTTGGGTACTGGTGCTGTAGCTCCACGAGTTTGGGCCACAATGAAGTTTTCATCGCGAACTCCGGAGTGGAAATACGCAGTCGGCTCTCCGAAGCGATGCTCCTGTTCTCGAAAAACGCTAACTCCTCGTCAATAGTTTCAAACCTGGCAGCGACCCGTTGCATGAGACGCTGACCGGCTTCCGTTGGCGATACACTTCGAGTGGTGCGCGTTAACAGCCGCAGTCCCAGCCGCTCCTCCAGGTTGCGAACAGTGTGGCTCAACGCCGATTGGGATACCCCCATCTGCGCTGCCGCGCGGGTAAAGCTGCGTTCTCTGGCAACAGCCAGGAACGCCAGAACTTCGCGCAAATGCTCACCAGCCATTTTTGTCATCCCTGCGAGGGTGTCTGAACGGGCAGTAGTTCATGATTGCTCCCTCAGGGCTTCGATAAGGAGAGTCATTGCGCGCGAGGGTTGCCTGCGATTCGGGTAATACAAGTGCAACCCTGACCAAGTGGGACACCAGTCCTCAAGCACCGATACTAGGCGGCCTCTCGCCACGTCATCCTCCACCAGGTCTTGAGGCAGATAGCCCAAGCCAAATCCCGCCCTGACCGCTTCTAGGATGTCGTAGGCATTGTTGAAGATGACAGGCCCATCAACCCGCGTATTTATTGACTGGTCGCCCTTAGAGAACTCCCACTCGTACAGTCCACCATGTGTTGCCAGGCGCAGATTGATGCAGCGATGATCGATGAGGTCTTTGGGGGTGGATGGAATTGCGTGTGAAGAAAAGTATGAAGCGGAGCCAACCACCGTATTTTTGATGTCCGGGGCAATCCTGATGGAGATCATGTCTTGGGCTAACGCTTCGCCGAATCGCACGCCGGCATCGTAACCCTGTGCAGCGATGTCAACGCTGGCGTATTCACTGACGAGTTCCACCTGTATGTCTGGATACTGAGGCAGAAAGTTGACGAGCTTGGGCCACAGGGTACTTCTGACCGCATAATCGATGGCGGTGATTCTGATTTTTCCGGTTGGGTGATCGCGGAGGTCACTCAGAGCGTCAAGCTCGGCATCGATGCCCGAGATCTCTGGAGCAACACGATCAAACAACCGTTGACCGTCCTCCGTGAGCGCGACATTTCGTGTTCTGCGTACAACGAGCTGTACGCCCAGACGAGACTCCAGTTCACGTATTGCGTAGCTCACCGCTGGCTGCGTAACGCGAAGCTTCGCCGCCGCACGGGTAAAATTTCCTTCCCGCGCCACTGCTAGAAATACGACGAGGTCGCTGAATTTGTCGCGTGCCATTGATGAGTCCGGCTTATGCAGTTCCCGCCATTATCTCCTGTCGTCCTATAGAAATCATCTCTGCGACGATCAACCCATGCAGCGGGCATCCATGCTAACGCCATGGAACCGGAGAGATTTGGATGTCTGCAATGGGTCGAAAGCAGCCATCCACGACCGGCCGCTTTCGATCCTTTACGGACGTTCAGCAACCCCCAAAAGCCATGGCAAACCAAAGATTTCAATATCGGGCGAGCTGATTTTTAATCGCCCCGAAGCAGAAGCTTTGGAGCGACTCACGACTATAGCTCTAGCCGGGCAGGCTCAGGTGGAGCAAGGGGAAGGGGCGGCCCTCGCCATCCAGCGGAGAACGACCTGTTTGAATAAACCCGTAATGTAAGTAGAACCCTACAGCGTCGGGGTTCTGCTCATTCACATCTACACTGATCTGACGGCGCGAACCGCGGGCATGATCCAGCAGTGCGCGGCCAATCCCTTTCCCTCGCAGATCTGGTTCGATGAAGAGCATCTCTACGTGGTTTTCATTGAGCCCGATGAACCCTAGCGGGCAGTCCTCGGCATCTACCGCAACCCATAATTCAACAGCGGGTAGGTAAATATCGCGGAGTTGAGGAAGCAAGGCCTGAATATCGGATTCTTGCAGGAAGTGATGTGTGGCGCGAACGGAGCGCAGCCAAATGTTAAGCAGTTGCGGATGGTCGGCATTAGTAGCCTGACGAATGATCATAGAATCATCCTTTACACTTGATATCGGAAATGAGGCGCGCGAGTAGATAGCGACCGTATAAGTGTCGGCAACTTGTATGACCGCTTCGCGAGTTAACGCCTGGGCGGTTCACGGCAAAGGTAGCCGGAAAGGAGGGAGGAAGGACGATACTGAGAGGCTTTCAGGGTGTCAATAAAAAATTACGGCTGGGCTGATGGAAGCATGCATGACAGTTGTTGGTGGGCCGGTAGGGACCTCCTGCGCGACGGTAAAAACGGTTCGTTTGGCCATCAGGAGCTAACGGTGACTTACCCGGACGCTTACCATTATTCCCCGCTAAAGAGTTCCTGAATTTCCTCTGGCAAAGGCCGCTTTGGGTTGCAAGCGGTCGGACACCACTGTCCGATTTAGACCCAAAGCTGCCAGTCAGATACGGCAGGAACCATCCTATAGCTGCCTGCTGAAATCGACCGGCAGCCGTAAGAGAACTGCACTCATTCCCTGCTGTGTCGTGTTTGCTCAGCTGTTGAGCTTATGCCGGAAGCAAACCAAACACATAGGATCGAGGTAAAGAGATCTAAAATTTTCCTCGGCTCGGTTGCTTGCTCGAATTCTGGCCCGCAACACTTCTTCAGGTAGTGAGACAACGGAAGCAAGTCCGTATTAGTCATCTTGAATTCGATATTATGACTAAGCTTATTTCGAAGATTGTTCAGGTGTTTGATTGCGGGAATGGAATTGTATTTCTCCGGGTAATCGTCCGTAGCAAGAAGCGAAACTTTTTTCCCAAAAGTCTGCCTTGATGCGCCCCAGTCGAATTTTGGATGCCAAGTTTTTAGATACTCATCAAGTTAGTGCTCAATTATGAGGTGGCAGGACAAAAATGACCAAGCAACTCGTAATCCAAGTGTTCAAGACGCTGCCAATTGACTTTACCATCTCGAATATTTCCTATTAGCGGTGGAAGACTCATTTATTCATTAGCGGACTCAACTCTAGATTCAATGACCTTTATAGTTACGCGGAGTCTAGCTCTGGCTGAAAGCAGCCGCTCACCACTGTCCCCTTTCGCCTGAAGCATACGCTGTCCATATTCCATAAAGCGTTAGCGCACTTGGTTTATTCATTGCATAAAGAAATAACCAGAGCTGTCGTGCAGCCGTTTATCAAGTATTTAGATGGTTCAGACATATCCGACTGGAACTTGCGGGCATTTCGCTTAACCTAACGAGCGCAGGTGGTGCAATGAAGTTGTCCCGTGGCTACTGCACCGGCCCGATCCAGGAGGCATACTATGAAAGCGTTACGCTGGCATGGAAAAAAAGACATCCGTTGTGATGACCATTTGCCTGACCCCACGATAGAAGAGCCCCGAGACGCCATTATAAAAGTTACTTCGTGCGCCATTTGCGGATCGGACTTGCATCTCTATGGCGGTTTCATGCCCGGCATGAAGCATGGCGATATCATGGGCCATGAGTTCATGGGTGAAGTGGTGGAAGTGGGATCTGCCAACAAGAAGCTTAAGATTGGCGATCGCGTGGTCGTTCCCTTTACAATTTGCTGCGGTGAATGCGATCAATGCCGCCGGGGTAACTTTTCTGTATGCGAGCGCAGCAACCGTAACAAGGACCTTGCCGATAAGGCCTTCGGCCACACCACTGCTGGGTTATTCGGATATACCCATCTGACTGGCGGCTACCCTGGCGGCCAAGCCGAATACGTGCGCGTGCCTTACGCGGACTTCACTCCGGTGCTGATCCCGGACGGCCTTACCGATGAGCAAGTACTGTTCCTTGGGGATATTTTCCCCACCGGCTGGCAGGCCGCCGTGCAGTGCGATATCCAACCAACCGACACCGTGGCCATCTGGGGTGCCGGCCCGGTAGGCCAGTTCACGGTGCGCAGCGCGGTGATCCTCGGGGCCAAGCAGGTGGTGTGCATAGACAACGTGCCCGAGCGACTGGCCATGGCTAAGGCCGGTGGCGCCATCACTATCAATTTTGATGAAGAAAGTGTGCTGGACCGCCTGGGCGAGCTTACGGGCGGCAAGGGGCCAGAGAAATGTATCGACGCGGTAGGCATGGAATCCCACGCGACTCGTTCGTTCGACTCCGTCTACGATCGGGTCAAGCAAGCGGTGATGCTGGAGTCCGACCGCCCCCACGTGCTGCGGGAAATGATGTACGTGTGCCGCCCGGCTGGCACGTTGTCCATTCCCGGAGTATATGGCGGCTTGATCGACAAAGTTCCGTTCGGCGCCGCCATGAACAAGGGTCTGACCTTCAAGATGGGGCAGACCCACGTGAACCGCTGGACCGATGACCTACTCAATCGCATTCAGGAAGGCCAGATTGACCCGAGCTTCGTCATCACTCACACCGTGAGTCTTCAAGACGGCCCGAAAATGTACGACACCTTCCGGGACAAGAAAGACGGCTGCGTGAAGGTGGTGCTCAAGCCCTAGGTGATACCACTCCCCACGTTACGGGCTTGCCCGTGAGCGTGGGGTCCGGTAAGCGTCGTTTCAAAGTTTGTTCCCCAGGCTAGAGCCTCTAGCGTCCCATCGCAGCGACCGGCCAGTCTTGACCCGCGTCCTACAGCCCGGGTGGTGGGCAACTGCCGGCCATTCCTGCCTTTGCGACCGTCCGCTACAGGTCCAGGCTGTGTGAAAACGCTTCACTAAAATTGGAGGCGCGCGTCTACCTCAAATCTGAACTTTAGCGGCCGGGCAACAAATATGGATTTTGCGTAGATGCGCGATTTTTTTTCCGATCTAGGCCACCGGACGCGCTGGAAATGTTTCACACAGCCTAGACCAAGAGCGAACACTCGAATGTACCTATGGGACTGGGGGGGAAGTTCAGCTGATCATTAGAATTCGCTATAGAAAAACTATGCATTCTCTGCGCCTCTATTGGCGCTCAACCCAAAAGTATTAGACTGAATTCAATTGCGGGATCGAGCATACGGTGTCGACCTTTTTACTGTGCAAATCAAAAGGTCACGATCGAAATCGCCGTATGTCGCCGATCTCCAGATATAGACCAAAAAACTTGACAAGGTTTGTAAGGGGGCCAAGCTCTAAGTGCCTTGGCTGCGCGCCGGGCACACTGAGCTGGTAAATGATCCCGCAAGCACTGCGTGCGGGTTTCACCAAAACCGCCGGGACGCCGTATTGCGCCCTTTCATGCATGAAGACTATTTCCTGGCGGTTCACAGGAGAAGATCATGAAAGCTGTTGTCTATCGCGGTCCCAACCAAGTTGCTGTCGAAAACGTTCCGGATCCAAAAATCGAGCGTCCGACGGATGCCATCGTTAAGATTACCACCACTAACATCTGCGGTTCCGACCTGCATATGTACGAAGGCCGAACTGATTTCGAGCAGGGCCGCGTTTTCGGCCACGAAAACCTTGGCGTGGTCCTGGAAGTGGGACCGGCGGTCGAACGGCTCAAGCCTGGAGACTGGGTTTGCCTGCCGTTCAATATCAGCTGCGGCCATTGCAAGAACTGCGAACGCGGCCTGACCGCCTACTGCCTGAGAGCAAACGAGCCCGGTATGGCTGGCGGCGCCTTCGGGTTTGCCGACATGGGACCATGGGCGGGCGGGCAGGCCGAATACCTGCGGGTGCCGTGGGCCGACTTCATGGCCCTGAAACTGCCGCCGGACGCGGAGGAGAAGCAGACCGATTACGTGATGTGCGCCGACATTTTCCCAACCGGCTGGCACGTGACCGAGCTGGCCGGTATGAAGCCCGGAGACAGCGTGGTCATCTATGGCGCCGGCCCCGTGGGCCTGATGGCAGCGCACTCGGCGATGATCAAGGGAGCCTGCAACGTAATGGTGGTCGACTGCCATCCCGACCGGCTCAAGCTGGCCGAATCGATCGGCGCGGTCGCGATCAACTATGCAAATGAAGACCCAGTGCAACGGGTCATGGAGTTGACCCACGGGAGAGGCGCGGACGTAGGGTGCGAATGCGTCGGCTATCAGTGCCACGATCATTCTTCACATCGGCACGAGCATCCCAATCTCACAATGAACAACCTGGTCAACTCGGTTAAATTCACTGGCGGGATTGGCGTGGTCGGCGTGTTCGTTCCGCAGGACCCGGGCGGACCGGACGAACTGGCGAAAAAGGGGATGATCGAGTTTGCATGGGGCATGTGCTGGTTTAAGGGGCAGCGTATTGGCACGGGCCAATGCAACGTCAAGGCTTATAACCGGCAACTGCGCGACCTGATCCACGCGGGCCGTGCCAAGCCATCGTTCGTGGTTTCCCATGAGCTGAAGCTGGACCAGGCGCCGGATGCCTACCAGCACTTTGACGCGCGCGATCACGGTTGGACAAAAGTAGTCCTGCACCCTGGTTCCTAGCGAAGCAACGCGTCATTTGCCTAACGCAAAAAGCCACGCGACCGTACGGCGAACACCTGTGCGGGAGCGTGAAACATTGCCGGCGAAAAATTTTATGTTAGCAACAAACTATCGCAGATCGAAGCGCGTTTTCGGGCGCAGCTATTGGTTGAATGTTGGGATCATAAGACAGTACGGATGGCCGCTTTGGGTCGAAAGCTCCCGGTCGCGAGCGGCTGCAACCGATCCCCAAAGCGGACAGTCGTGGAAGGTAGTAGCCACATCAACTTCGTCGCTGATACCTGTGGCATCAGCGTTTGTCACGAAGGCGATCGCCGCAGAACCATGCCAATAGGTGCTGCAGCATTACCCGAAACGCCCGTCTCTTTTTGCAAATTGAAGCAAGCAGGTTGGCGCGATAATCGATCTGGCAGAGCAAACCAGCAAACGCCATGTTTATTCCCACCGCTAATCGCACCAAAATCAGCCTAAAAAATCCCCAAATCTTCAGATTTTCCTTCTTCCCTGTAGTCCATTTCCCAAAGATACTCCCACGGCCTGAAAGCCGTTGCAGTGGTCGCAACCAGCGTTCTAGTCTCCCCACGTCGTTGCCCATCAACGACCGGTTTTGACAGACCGTGTATTGCTGACCACATGTTTCGCCGCTATGGCGGCTGTACGTGGGGCACCTCGTGTGCGCCGAGTGCCAGCAATCTCGGTCTGTCAACCCGCGTACAGCTGCCACCCTCCTGTTTGACAGCAGGTGAGCGGCAGCTCCACCATTGCTGGAGAGAGACATGCTCAAGATCGTCCCAGATCCACCGCTTTCCGGTTTCATCAAATCCCCTCAATCCATAGAAGACACCCTGGTCCAGGCCTCGGAGTACCTCGTCTGTGCGCTGACGGTTGCGCAGCAGGCGGTGCAGCAGCTGGCAAAGCCGGGGGAGCAGGTGCTTACGTTGGCCGTGATGCATGAGATTGATGCTGCACACAGTCTTGTTGAGTTGGCGCTTGGGCAGGTACAGGCGCGTCGTAGCGCACAGGGGGAGGGTTGATCATGTCGGAAGAAGGTAAGAAGAAATCACTTGGGTGTACGCCTGGCATTGCGAAATGTGCCGAGGGCGAGCAAACGCCGGATATGTTCAGAGTGGCCCAGGGGATGCCCATTGATTACGCGCTGGAGCAGGCTTCGGTGATGATGGGATGTGTCCATAGGCTGACGTTTGTGGGGGTAATGGAGAAGGATGAGACGTTGGTTTGGGCTGCGCATTTGCTGTCGGGAATGGGGCGGGCGTTGGTGGAGGATGTGAGGATGGGGTTGGCTCGAGGGGATGGTTAGGGGAAGAGATCGAGGCGGCTGCTCTCGGGAGGGCAGTGACTACTGGATGTAGGTTGTCTGGTGGTCGCTGCTGATGGCGGGCTTGTGGATCGGGGTTGCCAGTGGAAAGGCAGCCTTGATTTAATGGTGAACGAAGGCGCAGAACAGGCTTCAAGGCTACCTTCACCCGAACGATCGGCGAAGTCGCGCGTCCCTGCGCGAACTCAACTCAGAAGCTGTATTTCGCCGTCAGCATCAGATTCCGCGGATTCCCATAGCTGTCACCCCCATAATCCACCGAGTTTGCAATCGCCGAATAGTATTTGCGGTCGAAGATATTGTTGGCATTGAGCTGCAGGTCCAGATTCCGATTCACCCGGTACCCGGCCATCAGATCCGTGACCGCGTAGGCACCCTGTTCCAGGCGATAGCTGCTGCCATCCGCCAGCTCGACATCGTTGTACAAGCGGCTCTGCCAGCTGACGTTGCCCCCGACGCGCAAGTCTTTGAGCGGGCCCTGGAAGCGGTAGGTCGTGGACAGTTTGAACATGTGCTCGGGAATGTCCGTGTCGAAGCGCTGGTTCACGTCCTGCGGATTGGCGTCATCCTTGATTGTGTGTACACGGGCGTAGGTGTAGCCACCGCCAATCTGCCAGTTCTCGGTGAGCGCGCCTTGCAGCTCGACGTCGATGCCTTGGCTGCGGATCTCGCCGGAAGCTTCATAGCAGCTCGCTTGCGGGCAGTCCGGTACGAAGATCTGCACTGCGCGGTTTTCCTGGTCGACGCGGAACACCGCCAGGCTGGCGTTCAGTGCCCCATCGAAGTATTCGCCCTTGATGCCGATCTCGTAGTTCTTGCCCACGATCGGCTTGACCGGGGTAGCAGAGGTGTTTTTCTCGGATTGCGGGGTAAAGATGTCGCTGTAGCTGGCGTATACCGAGTGATGATCGTCGAGCTCGTAGATCAGGCCGGCGTAGCGGGTGACATTGCGGGTGACCTTGTAGTCGCCGTCGCCATCGCGGTTGTCGTAGTCGTACCAGTCCAGGCGCCCGCCGAGGATCAGCTTGAGAGGGTCTGCCAGGCTCAGGCGGGTCGTCATGTACACGGCGTCCTGGGTCGTGACTTCGCGGCTGTTGCCGGTATGAACGAAGTCCGGTTTGCCCGCATTCAGCGGCCAGTTGGTGTCATACGGGCTGTAGTTGTGGGTGGTCATGTCATAGATGCGCTTGCTGGCGCCCACGACCAGCTCGTGGGTGCGCCCAAACGCCTGGAAGGGGCCACTGGCGAAGGCGTCCAGTCCGGCCTGGTTTTCATCGTAGGCCGCCTGGTAGACGGTCCGGGCCAGCGTATTGTTGACCCAGCGCGACTGGTAGGAGCCGGAGAACAGCGCATTCTGTTCGGCGTAGTTGGCGTTGACCTGCAGCTGCCAATCGTTGGCCAGGCGCTGACGGATCTCCGCGAACACCGTGTTGATTTCCTGGTCCTTGTTTTCCCAGTCGGTACCGGGGTTGTAGGAGCGCGGCAGGTCCAGGTGATGGCCATCCTGGCCGATCATCGAGCTACCCCAGAAATAGTTGGTCTTGTCCTTCTGATGCGAGAAGCCCAGGGTCAGGGTGGTGTCTTCGCTGAGGTCGGCCTCGGTGACGGCGTAGAACAGGCCGTGGTCTTCCTCTACGTCATCGATGAAGCTGTTGGCGTCCCGGTAGGATGTCACCACCCGGCCGCGCAGGGTGCCGCTGTCGTTCAGCGGGCTGGAGGCGTCGATCTCGCCGCGGTAGTCGTCCCAGCTGCCTGCGGCGCCGGTCAGGGTAACCTTCTGCTCGGCCAACGGCCGTTTGCGTACCAGGTTGATAGCCGCCGAGGGATTGCCGGCACCGGTCACCAGGCCGGTGGCGCCGCGCACGATCTCGACCCGGTCGAACATCGCCAGATTCGGCTGGGCGCCGACCGACACGCCGTTGTAGCCGCTGGGGATGCCGTCGTACATGAGGTTGTCGATGTCGAACCCGCGCGCGGTGTAGGACTGGCGGCCCGGACCGTTTGAGAAGTTGAGGAACAACCCTGGAGTCGCCCGCACCACATCGTTGATGCTGGTCATGTTCTGGTCGTCCATGCGCTGGCGTGTAATCACGGTGACAGCCTGGGGAGTTTCGCGCATGGTCAGCGGCAGCTTGGTCGCAGTGGACATGGCGCCGGTGGTGTAGGAGTCAGTCCCTTCAGTAGTGCTGCCCAACTGTGTGTTGGTGATCGCGGTTGCGCCCAGTTCTATGGTGGTTGCGCCGACCGTCTCCTGCGTGTCGCCGTTGTCATCGGCCAGGGCCGGGTTCAGAGTGGCCGTGCAAACGGCCATGGCCAGGAGATTGCGGGATAGACTGAAACAACGCTGCGGAGGGAGGCGCGACATGAAGGTTTCCTGACTCAATGATGATAAAAGCAATGTTTATGAGAATTGTTAGCATTCATTGTGTCAGGATTTTGAGGCTCAACAAAGGGCCTCTGAAGCAAAGGTCGCTAAGAAATGCAGCGGGGCAGAGAGCTGCTTACCTGACCGCGGGAATCCCCGCGATCGGCAGCAGAAGATCAGTGATGAGCCTGCTCTTCATCCTGAGCCAGGATCGCCTTGGCCAGCTCTTCGTCGTTGGCCTGCAGGCCAGGATTGGCATGCCGCACTTGCTGCAGCACGGATTCCACGTATGCCCCGCGGATCGCGCCACCACTGGCTACGAAGCTCGAGAGATCATCGTGGGCGGGCATTACCATTTTGTCGTCTTTGAAGGTCGAATACAGCGACGCCGAAACCCCGGCCGAGGTGGCGACATCCTTGGCGCGGATATCGGCGAATGCCGAACCCACGGGCACACAGAGCAGCAGGGCGGAAACAAGCAGTTTATGGCGCATCGAGGCGTCCTCCAAAAGCGTGAAGCCCAAAAGGATTTACTACACACACCTTTATGATTCGCCTCGCGCTGGAGGAGTTCATTCAGCGTGAGCGGGCGGTCACCTCCTGTACGGGATGCAACCGCTCATAACGCCCGCGCCAGAAACGCGGCCGTGCGACTGCCCTCGCACGTCGCCACCTCGGCCGGTACCCCGCTGGCCACCACCGTCCCGCCCGCAGTACCGGCCCCAGGGCCGATATCAATCACCCAGTCACTCTGCGCCACCACGCGCATGTCATGCTCGACCACCACCACGGTATGCCCGCTGTCCACCAGCCGGTTCAACTGCACCAGCAGGCGGTCCACATCCTGCGGGTGCAAGCCGTTGGTGGGCTCGTCGAGGACGTACAAGGTCGACCCACGGGCCATGCGCTGCAGTTCGGTGGCCAGCTTGATGCGCTGTGCCTCACCTCCTGACAGTTCGGTGGCCGGTTGCCCAAGACGCAGGTAGCCCAACCCGATATCCACCAGGACCTGCAACGCGCGGCGCACCGGGGGCTGCTCGGCGAACACGTCGAGCGCCTGGTCCACGGTCATTTGCAGGATGTCCGCGATGCTCCGGCCTTCCCAGGTTACCGCCAGCGTCTGCGGGTTGTAGCGCGCGCCGTGGCACGTGGGGCAGGGGGCGTATACGCTGGGCATGAACAGCAGCTCGACACTCACGAAGCCTTCGCCTTCGCAGGTCTCGCAGCGGCCCTTGGCGACGTTGAAGGAGAACCGTCCGGCGTCGAAGCCCTCGGCCTTGGCCTGCGCGGTGGCGGCGAACAGTTTGCGCACGTGGTCGAACAGCCCTGTGTAGGTCGCAAGGTTCGAGCGCGGCGTGCGGCCGATCGGTTTCTGGTCGACCTGCACCAGGCGCTGGATGGCTTCCATACCGGCCGTGATGCGCCCGCCGCTGGCCTGCACCGGCTCGTCTTCAAGGCTTTGTTCTTCGGTCTCGGCCGCAGGGCCAGGTTGGCCCAGGTGCGTGCCGACCAGGTCCAGCAGGGCCTGGCTGACCAGGCTCGACTTGCCCGACCCGGAGATGCCCGTCACGGCGGTGAAGCAGCCCAGCGGGAATGCGGCGCTCAGGTCGTCGAGGTTATTGCGGGTGATACCCTCCAGGCGCAGCCAGCCGCGTGGCGCCCTGGGGTCGTGAGGGGCAGGGGCCTGCTCGGCGAAGAGGTAGGCGCGGGTGCGCGATTGCGGTACGTGTTCAAGCCCTTCGGGCGGACCGCTGTACAACACTTGCCCGCCATGCTCGCCCGCAGCCGGGCCGACATCGATCAGCCAATCGGCGCGGCGCATGGTGTCCAGGTCGTGCTCGACCACGTATACCGAATTGCCCGACGCCTTGAGCGTCTGCAGCGCTTCGAACAAGGCCTCGCTGTCAGCCGGATGGAGGCCCGCCGAGGGCTCATCGAGCACATAGATTACCCCGAACAGCTGCGAGTTGAGCTGGGTCGCCAGGCGCAGGCGCTGCAGCTCGCCGGAGGACAGGGTCGGTGTGCTGCGTTCCAGCGCCAGGTAGCCCAGCCCGAGGTCGATCAGCGGCGCGATGCGCACCAGCAGTTCATTGGCGATGCGTTGCGCGGCCAGGCGCTTTTCCAGCGAAAGATTATGCGTGTGGCGTACATCCGGACCACCCGCGTGGGCATTGTCACCCTTGGCCGCGCGTTCCTGACGCGCAGCCCGGGTCTGTTGGTGGGTAAGCACCTCGCCGGGCTCTTCGGCCTGCTCCAGATAACCCGGCGCAGCCACGGCCTTGAGCACTTCGGCCAGATCCAGCAGGCTCATCTGCGAGAGCTCGGCGATGTCCAGGCCGGCGAAGGTCACGCTCAAGGCTTCGCGCTTGAGGCGTTTGCCCTCGCACAGCGGGCAGGGGCTCGGACGCATGTACCGCGCGACGCGCTTGCGCATCTGTGCGCTTTGCGAATTCATGAAGGTGTGCAACAGATAGCGCTTGGCACCGCTGAAGGTGCCCTGGTAACTGGGCTCGAGCTTGCGCTTGAGCGCGGTGCGGGTCTGCGCCGGCGTGAGGCCGGCATACACCGGCACGGTAGGCGTCTCGTCGGTGAACAGGATCCAGTCGCGATCGGCCTGCGGCAGGTCGCGCCAGGGCACGTCGACGTCATAGCCCAGGGTCACCAGGATGTCACGCAGGTTCTGGCCGCCCCAGGCCATCGGCCAGGCGGCCACGGCGCGCTCGCGGATGGTCAGCGAAGGATCGGGCACCATGGTCGCCTCGGTGATCTCGTACACCCGCCCCAGCCCATGGCATTCAGGACACGCACCTTGGGGGGTGTTGGGCGAGAAATCCTCGGCGTAGAGCATCGGCTGCTCTGCCGGGTAGCTGCCGGCGCGGGAGTAGAGCATGCGGATCGAGCTCGACAGGGTGGTGACGCTGCCTACCGAAGATCGCGCACTCGGGCTGCCGCGCTGTTGCTGCAACGCCACCGCTGGCGGCAGGCCCTCGATGGCGTCTACATCCGGCACCCCCACCTGGTCGATCAGCCGCCGCGCGTAGGGCGCGACCGATTCGAAGTAGCGCCGCTGGGCCTCGGCGTACACCGTGGAAAACGCCAGCGACGACTTGCCTGACCCCGACACGCCGGTGAACACCACCAGCGCATCGCGCGGGATATCCACATCGACATTGCGCAGGTTGTGTTCGCGGGCGCCCCGCACCCGGACGAAGCCGGTGCCTTCAGGCAATGCAGGGGGGAGAACGGGTGCGGGGCGTGGAGGCATGGGGCGTTCCTTGTCTGCGTGTAGTCCTACACTAACGCGTCAAGGTCCCAAGCGAAACCTCCGGCCTGCCCCATCGACCAGTGCTCAGTAACGCCGCGTACTGATCAACTCGTCCAGCACCCGCGTGGGCACGCGAAACGGCACCGACATGTGGTCTTCGCCCGGCTCGACCTGGAAATCGCTCCGCAGCCCATACTGCGACAACGCCTGCAGGCGCAGTTGCAAGGCGCGGGCGTCCTGGATTTCCTGGACCATGTCGCGCTCGCCCATCAACAGCGTGAGGCTGCTATGGGTCAGGTCTGCCTGGCCCGCATGTGCGCGCTGGGTGAACGCGCGCTCGGGCTCGAGCAGGTAGCGGTCGCGCCACCAGAGGCTCGGGCTCACCGCCACGACATGCTGGAACAGCCCTGGCCGCGTGAACAGCGCATAAACCCCGAACATGCCGCCGAAGGAATGCCCCACCAGGCTGCGTTGGTCCTGATCGACCTTGAAACGCTCGGCCACCTTGGGCATCAGGGTTTTCTCGATGAAGTCCAGGAACAGGTCCTGCCCACCCTGGGGCGGGACGTTTCGCTCCTTGGGCACCGGCGGCGACAGGTCGAAGGCGCGGCGCACGAAATCCAGCGGGGTGTCGCTGGGGTACCCGATGGCCACGAGGATCGAGCCCCGCAACCGGTCTTGCGCCCGCTTCGCGGCATGAAAGGCCGGGAAGTAGGCGTTGCCGTCCAACAGGTAGATCACCGGATAACCGCCGGTGTAGGGCACATCCCCCTCGGGCAGGCTGATCATGATGCGGTAATCGCGCCCCTCGGCGCTTTTGAGCATCCACTGCTCGGTACCGTCCAGCGTCACGGGATCGGCGTGGGCGACCGAGAGGGCACCGAGCAACAGGGCGGCGAATGCCATGAACAGGTTGCGGATCATCGTCTGCGTCCTCACCAGCGATAGCTCAGGCTGGTGACGACGCTGCGCGCCTCACCTCGGTAGCAGTAGCCTTGCTGGCAGTTGATATAGCGTTTGTCGAACAGGTTGCGGCCATTGAGGGCCAGTCGTACCCCGTCCAGGCCGCCGCCGAAGTCGTAGTGCACACCGGCATCGACCAAGGTGTAGCCCTCGTTCTTGACCGTGTTTTCGCCGTCGCCGTAGTTGCTGCCGGTATACCGCGCACCGCCGGACACCCCGATGCCCCAGGGCAGTTGGTAATCCAGCCAGAGCGAGGCCAGGTGGCGCGGCACGTCCAAGGGCTCCTTGCCCTCGTAGCCGTCATTGCTCTTGGTGACTTCCGGGGCATTGAAGCTGTAGCTCGCGGTCATCCGCAGGCGGTCGCCGAGGTCGGCCACCGCTTCGAGCTCAAGGCCCTTGGACACCTGTTCGCCGGTTGCGATGCTATTGACCGGGTTGGCCAGGTCGCGGGTCAGCACGTTGCGTTGGGTCAAGTGATAGAGCGATGCGGTCAGCAGGGTGGTGCTGCCAGGCGGTTGGTACTTCAGGCCCAGCTCGTACTGCTTGCCTTCGGTAGGTTTGTAGGGCTCGCCCGTGGCGCTGAGCTGGCTCTGGGGAAGGAACGAAGTGGCGTAGCTGGCGTAGGGTGCCAGGCCGTTGTCGAACAGGTAGAGCACACCCAGTTGCCCGGTGGTCGCGGAGTCGCTGCTCTTGCGATTGGTGTCGCTCAGGTTGTCGCTGCGGCGCACATGCACGAAATCGCGGCGCAGCCCGGCCGACAGGCGCCAGCGGTCGATCTCGATCTGGTCCTGCAGGTAGAGGCCGCTACGGTGCTCCAGCCCGTCTTCATCGGCCAGGGGCGTACCGGGACGCGCGACGGGTTGATGGTAGTCGGGGGCGAAACGGTCCAGCGTTGGCGCGGGGCCGTAGGCATACAGCAGCGAGGTGTCGACCCAGGCGTAGTCAATGCCGGTCACCAGGGTGTGGCGCACGTCGCCCGTGCTGAAGCGGCTGACCAGGCGGGTGTCGGTAGACAGCGTGGACATGTCCTCGTACACACCGATCGCCGAACGGTCGAGGGTGCGGCCATCACCTGCATCCGTGGGTTGCAGGTACTGGTTGGTCGTGTCCACCTGGCCGTAGCGCAGGTTCTGCTGCAGGGTGAATGTCTCGTTGAAGGCGTGCTCGAACTCGTAGCCGAACGTCCACTGGCGTTGTTCAAGCTTGTCGAAGTACTCGTCGCCCTGCCAGAGATTGGTCAGGTGGTCGCCTTCCTGATACAGCATCGGCGAGGCGGCGGTCTCGCGTTCCTGGTACTGCGCCAGCAGCGTGAGGCTGGTGTCGGGGTCGATCTGCCAGCTCAGCGAGGGTGCGATCAGGCGGGTGTCGTTGTTCAACTGCTCGATGTAGTTTTCCGAATCGCGGTACACGCCGACCGTGCGAAACAGCACGTCGCCTGCCTCGTCCAGCTTGCCACCGACATCGAACTGCGCCTGCTGGTGGTTGTAGTTGCCCGCCTGCACCTGTACTTCGTTCCTGGCCATCAGGCTGGGGCGCTTGCTCGCCCGGTTGACCATGCCGCCGGGGCTGATCTGCCCATACAGAACCGATGCGGGGCCCTTGAGCACTTCGATGCGCTCCAGGTTGTAGGCTTCGGTGGAGTACAACGAGAGCCAGCCGCTGCCGGGCTGGCGCAGGCCATCAAGAAAGTCGGCGGCCATGGTGGTCTCGAAGCCGCGGATGCTGATCATGTCGAAGCGCGGGTCCAGGCCGGAGCTGCCCACCCGCACGCCCGCGGTGTAGGCCACGGCATCCTCGACCCGGTCGACCTTGCGGTCGGCGATCTGGTCGGCCGTGACCACGCTTATGCTCTGCGCGGTTTCCAGGATCGGCCGGTCGCTCTTGGTGGCGCTGCTGGCGTTGCTCGCGTAGTAGCCCTCGACCGGTGCAAATGCGCTCTGCGAGGCCGTTGCGTCGATACTGGTGGGTTCGAGCTGCAGCCCGCTGTCGCTGCTGGTGACCGGCAAGACCACGTATCCAGATGCGGTCTTGTGGGCGGTCAGGCCGCTTGCGCCGAGCAACTGGGCCAGGCCGTCCTCCACTGAACCGCCGCCGGCAAGACCCGGGCTGTCCAGGCCGCGTACCGCTTCCGGGGAATACGACAGGGTGATTCCGGCACGCTCGGCGAACAGGCTCAGCGCTTGCCCCAGCGGGCCTGCCGGCACGCTTGGCGCGGCGCGTACGCTGGCCGGCGTCGCAGCCTGTACAGCCAGGCTCGCTGTGCCGCCGAGCAACGCCAGCGCCAGGCAGATGGCACTCGGCAGCACACGGGAAGGGAAGGGCGCGGCAACGCGTAGCGACGGTCTGGGAAGCAACATGGAAGGGTCCATTCAGGAAGTGATCATCCCAAACCGGACGAGCCGGAAAAGTCCGACAGATAATTCATGCGAGCGGTACGATCCGCACCCACCAGCGGGTACGCTCGACGATGCCGACCGGCAGCAGATGCGTGATATTGCGCAGCATCAACTCCGGCGCATCCAGGTGGAACACGCCAGACAGGCGCAGATCGGTCACCCGGTCGTCACATCCCAGCCAGCCTTGCCGATAGCGCCCGGCCTCGGCCAGAAAATCGCCCAGGCGCATGTTGCTGGCCAGTAACAATCCTCGGCTCCAGGCGAAGGGATCGAGCGGCCCTTTTTCCAGCCTTTCAATACCCAGTGCGTCGATGCTTATCCCGCTGCCTGCTTGAACCTGACGAACGCCCCAGGCGCCGCTTACCCGCACCGCGCCCCGTTCGACATTCAGTTCGCTGTAGCCATCACGCTCACGCAGCACGGCCCGTGCCTGGTACCCCTCGCAGTGGGCGGAATGGCAGCGCACGCGCCAGTCGGGGCCGTCTACCAGCACCTCACCAGCTCGGAATACCAAGTCCCGGCCCTGTATATCCACCGCACTGCGCGTGTTGAGCAGCACCTGCGCGCCGTTAGCCAGATCGACCCGGCGACGCTCGCCAGTGGCGGTGGCGAAGTCATTGCGCCAGCCAGCCGGCGATCTGGTGACCAGCAGGCCGGCACCGCCCGCCGCCAGTCCCAGGCCGAGCAGCTTGAGCGTGCGGCGGCGGCTCAGGTCTGCTTCGGCGCGTCGCAGCACGGGAAGGACCTGGCTTGCATCGGGCAAGGACGCGGCGCTGAACATCGCGTCAACTTGCTCCAGGCGCTGCCAGGCCAGTTCATGACGCGCGTCGCCGCGGCGCCAGCTGTGCACCTGCTCGAGCAGATCCGTACGCCCGGGATGGGCGCGCAGGCGCATCTGCCACTCGATGGCGGTGCACAGGATGTCCTCGGGCAGGCGCTCGCCAGGGGTGTTCACCGTGGCGCCTCGAAGCACACGCGGTAGCAGTGCAGCAGGGCGCTCGCCACGTGCCGCTCGACAGTGCGGCCGGAAACGCCCAGCTCCTGAGCCACCTGGGCATGCGTCAGGCCGCCCAGCTGGTACAGCAGAAAAGCTTCCCGCACCGCAGGCTTGAGGCCATCGAGCAACTGGGCGATGCGTTCCAGGCTTTGCAGCGCTTCATGACACACCTCCGGGGAGGGGTGGCAGGATTCGGGCAGGTGCGCCAGCGTCTCAAGGTAAGCCCGCTCCAGGGCATCCCGGCGCCAATGGTCGATCATCAGCCCCCGGGCAATGCGCGCCAGCAGCGCCCGTGGGGCCCGCGCATTGATAGGCTGACCGCGTACCAGCAAGCGCACGAAGGTGTCCTGCACCAGGTCGGCCGCCTGCTGCGAGCACCCCATCGAGCGGCGCAGCCAGTTCTGCAGCCAGCCACGGTGGGCGCCGTACAAGGCATCGAGAGAAACGATCGAGTCCGATTCAGGGAGCGACATGGAATGCCTCAGGCAGCCAGACATGAAAACGTCATGCATGAACATGACGACCGCGCGCACCTTAAACGCGAACCTTTCCCATTACAATCTTTTGTAGGCTGGGATTAAGCGGTACTCTGCCCGCCCACCTGGAGATGACAACCGTGAACGATCAGTCCTTGCACGTGCTTCGAGCCGACTACAACGACCCCCTGCATGCCCAGGCCATTGCCTTCCTGCTCGACCACTACAGCCGTGACGCCATGGGCGGAGGCGAGCCATTGCCCGCCGCCGTGCTCGATTCGCTGGCGAGCGAGCTGGCCAAGCGGCCCCATGCCTACAGCGTCCTGGCGTTTGACGGCCAGGTGCCGGTCGGGCTGGTGAACTGCTTCGAGGGGTTTTCGACCTTCGCCTGCCGGCCCCTGGTCAACGTGCATGACGTGGTGGTGGTCGATACCCACCGTGGCCGGGGGATCAGCCAGCGCATGCTCGCCGAGGCCGAGTCGATCGCCCGTGAGCGGGGGTGCTGCAAGATGACCATGGAAGTGCTGGAAGGGAACGAGCCGGCGCAAAAGGCCTACCGCAAGCTTGGTTATGGCGGGTACGAACTCGACCCTGCGCTGGGCAAGGCAATGTTCTGGCAGAAGGTGTTGTAAGGGTCGGCCTGGAACAGGAGCGAACTTGTCGCAATCGCAGCACAAGCCGCTCCTGTCTAAAGAAGGGATGAAGCGTCGGACCTAGTGGTCCATCTCATCCTTGGTAATGTTGCCGCTGTGCGGATCGACGTGGAATTCGTACCTCATGCCGTCGGCCTTGGTGCCTTCGCCTTCCCAGTGCCCGTCGTCGGCTTCGATCTTGGTGATGCTGGTATAGCCGGCAGCCTTGAGGGACGCTTCGGCCTGGTCCTTGTCGATCTTCCAGTCAGGACCGGGCTGGTCGGCCCAGGCCGGAGCGGCGCTCATGACGCCGGCGAGTGCCAGGCCCGTGAACAGGTGGGTCAGTGCTTTCATCAGACATCTCCTTGTTCCACATGAAGTTCAATAATGGACCCGCCGCCCGCGCGCGCAGTTCAGTTGATCGCATGCCGGATGGAAATTCACCTCCTGCCCTTTCGATCTGTATCGAGTGAAGGCACAATGCGTGTCCTTTTTTTGGCCGGCCTGGCCGGAGGCCTCGAAATGATCAAAACGCCGTATTACCTCATCGATAAACAGAAGCTTCTCGGCAACATGGAGAAGATCGCCTATGTGCGCGAGCATTCCGGCGCCAAGGCCCTGCTGGCACTCAAGTGCTTCGCGACATGGTCGGTCTTCGACCTGATGCAGCAGTACATGGACGGCACTACTTCGTCCTCGCTCTACGAGCTCAAGCTCGGCCGCCAGAAGTTCGCAGGCGAAACCCACGCCTACAGCGTGGCCTGGGCCGACGATGAGATCGAGGAGATGCTCGACAATTGCGACAAGATCATCTTCAACTCGATTGGCCAGCTGCAGCGTTTCGCCGACGCCTCCGAAGGCAAGGTCCGCGGCCTGCGCGTCAACCCGCAGGTCAGCAGCTCTGATTACCTGCTGGCCGACCCGGCGCGCCCGTTCAGCCGCCTGGGCGAATGGGATCCGGTGAAGGTCGAGGCCGTCATCGAGCAGATCTCGGGCTTCATGTTCCACAACAACTGCGAGAACGGCGACTTCGGCCTGTTCGACCAGATGCTGAGCACCATCGAGGAACGCTTCGGCCACCTGCTGCACAAGGTCGAGTGGGTCAGCCTGGGTGGCGGCATTCACTTCACCGGCGAAGGCTATGCGCTGGACGCGTTCTGCGCCCGCCTCAAGGCCTTCTCCGAGAAGTACGGCGTGCAGGTCTACCTGGAGCCCGGCGAAGCCGCCATCACCCAGAGCGCCTCGCTCGAAGTGACCGTCCTCGACACCCTTTACAACGGCAAGCACCTGGCCGTGGTCGACAGCTCGATCGAAGCCCACATGCTCGACCTGCTGATCTACCGCCTGAACGCCAAGTTGGCGCCAAGCGAGGGCGATCACACCTACATGGTGTGCGGCAAATCCTGCCTTGCCGGTGACATTTTCGGCGAGTACCAATTTGATCGTCCGCTGGCCATTGGCGATCGGCTGTCGTTCGTGGACGCGGCGGGCTACACCATGGTCAAGAAAAACTGGTTCAACGGCCTGAAAATGCCGTCCATCGTAGTGAAACAACTCGACGGTAGCGTCGAGGTGGTTCGTGAGTTTGGTTTTGAAGACTACCTGTCCAGCCTTTCTTGAGCTGACAAACAAGGAGAGATACAGAAATTGAAGAAGAACGTTCTTATCATTGGTGCAGGAGGTGTCGCCAAGGTGGTGGCCCACAAGTGCGCGCAGCATAACGATGAACTCGGTCGTATTGCCATCGCGTCGCGCAACATCTCCAAATGCCAGGCCATCATCGACAGCGTCAAGGCCAAGGGCAGCCTCAAGCAGCCCGCCGACATCAAGGCTTTCTCGCTCAATGCACTCGATGTCGAGGCGACCAAGGCACTGATCCGCGAGACCGAATCGCAGATCGTGATCAACGTGGGTTCAGCCTTCCTCAACATGTCGGTGCTGCGTGCCTGCATCGATACCGGCGTGGCCTATCTGGACACCGCCATTCACGAAGAGCCTGGCAAGGTCTGCGAGACGCCGCCATGGTATGGCAACTACGAGTGGAAACACCTCGAGGAATGCCAGCAGAAGAACGTCACCGCCATTCTCGGCGTGGGCTTCGACCCAGGTGTGGTCAACGCCTATGCGGCCCTGGCCAAGAAAAAGTATTTCGACAGCATTGATTCGATCGACATCCTCGACGTCAATGCCGGTTCCCACGGCAAGTACTTCGCCACCAACTTCGACCCGGAAATCAACTTCCGCGAATTTACCGGACAGGTGTGGAGCTGGCAGAACAGCCAGTGGACCAGCAACACCATGTTCGAAGTCAAGCGTACCGATGACCTGCCGGTCGTGGGTTCGCAGAACCTGTACCTGACAGGTCACGACGAAGTGCACTCGCTCTCCAGGAACCTGGACGTGCCGAACGTGCGTTTCTGGATGAGCTTTGGCGAGCACTACATCAATGTGTTCACCGTCCTGAAAAACCTGGGCCTGCTTTCCGAGCAGCCGGTCAAGACCGCCGAAGGCCTTGAAGTCGTGCCTCTGAAAGTGGTCAAGGCCGTATTGCCTGATCCGGCCTCGCTGGCCCCGGGCTACACCGGCAAGACCTGCATTGGTGACCTGGTCAAGGGCACCAAGGACGGCCAGCCGCGCGAGGTCTTCATCTACAACGTGGCCGACCACGAAGAAGCCTTTGCCGAGACCGACAGCCAGGGTATCTCCTACACCGCCGGCGTACCGCCTGTGGCCGCGGCCCTGATGGTCGCCCGTGGCGAGTGGGACGTGCAGCGCATGGTCAACGTCGAGGAGCTCCCAGCCGAGCCGTTCCTCAAGGCGCTTGACGTGATGGGCTTGCCGACCCGCGTGAAGGATGAGAATGGCGATCGTCCCTGGGACGAATGACCTGATGCTCCGGTAACAGGAAAATGCGCCCCGAGGGGCGCATTTTTTGTGCCCGAGATGGGGCGGGCGCGGTGTCTGGACGACGGTTCAAGCCCCCAGCATTTCACTCAACACCTGCGCCAGGGCTTCAGGCTGCACCGGCTTCTGCACCACGACACTGCCCGGCAACTCCAGCCCTTCAAGCTCCGCATATCCCGTCAGAAACACCACCGGCAGCAGCGGATAGCGCTCGCGTGCGGCGTGGGCCATCTGCGCACCGTTGTAGCCAGGCATGGCAAAGTCGGTCAGCAGCAGGTCGACGTGCTCGTCGAGCATCCTCAGCGCCTGCTCTCCGCTATTGGCTTGACGCACGTTGTAGCCATACAGAGACAGGATGTCGTTGACCATGGTTCGCACGAGGTCGTCATCGTCAACCAGCAGGATGAAACGGTCGCGGCCACTGTTGGCCAATGTCTCACAGGGTGGCGGAGTGGGCAGGTCGTTGTGCAGGGCGCGTTCGACGGCGGGAAGGTAGACGCACACCTCTGTGCCATGGCCCGGGCGGGTGTCGATACGCACGCCTCCCCCCGATTGCTTGGCAAAGCCGAACACTTGGGCCAGGCCGAGGCCGGAACCCTTGCCGATGTCCTTGGTTGTGAAGAAGGGTTCGAACACCTTGGCCACCACCTCTTCGCTCATGCCGCATCCAGTATCGCGAATGGACAGCATCACGTAATCGCCAGGCTCCGGGTCTTCGGGGCGCCGTGGGGCTTGGCTGATGCGGGTATTGCAGGTCGACAGGACCAGTTGACCGCCGGCTGGCATGGCGTCACGCGCATTGATCGCCAGGTTGAGGATGATCATCTCGGTCTGGGTCGGATCGGCCAGCGCCTGGCTCAGGCCATCATGCAGGTCGAGCTGCACCAGGATGCTGCCGCCCAGGGTGCGGCGCAGCAGTTCCTCGAGGCCGCCCAAGGTCTTGTTCAGGTTGACCGGAACCGGCTCCAGCCGCTGGCGCCGGGAGAAAGCCAGCAGCTGCGAGGTCAGCTTGGCCCCGCGCTCGCCAGCCTTGCGGATGTGCTGCAGGCGGCTGGTGGCTTTTTCCAGGTTGCCCCTCTCGAGATCGCGCTCGAGAAAGGTCGAGCCGGTGATGATCACCGTCAGCAGATTGTTGAAGTCGTGGGCGACACCGGCGGTGAGCTGGCCGACAGCTTCGAGTCGCTGCATCTGCTGCAGCGCCGCCTCGATGCGTTCGCGCTCGGCAATCTGCTCACGCAGACGGGTATTGGCCTCGGCCAGTCCCATCGCCGCTTCGCGCTCGCTGGTGATGTCTCGGGCAACCACGTACAGCAATGTATCCTCTGGCACGGCGATCCACGACAACCAGCGCTGCTGACCGCTGAGGTGCTGGATACGGCCGACGAAGCGTGCGCTGGTGCGCCCATGGGCGAGGGCCGCGAGCTCGGCCAGGAACACATCATGGTCGCTGTCGGGCAACAGCTCCAGCAGTGACATCTGCAAGAGCTGCTCGCGCTTGATGCCCAGGGTGTGCTCCCAGGCGGGATTGAGAGCGACCGGGGTCAGGTCCTTGTTGAGCACGGCCAACAGGTCCTGGGACAGCTCCCATGAGCGGTCACGCTCACGGGTACGGCGTTCGACCCGCTCACCGAGCATCTCGTTGAGCTGGCGCAAGGCCTGGGTGGCCTGGCGCTGTTGATGAACATCCTGCAATACCCCAGAAAAGCGCACGCACATGCCATCGACAAACTGGGTCTGGCCACTGCTCAGCAGCCAGCGCGGCTCCGAGCCGCCACGGCTCACACTGCGGAATTCCACCCGGTAGCGTCCATCGCTGTCGGCCTGCATGGCATGCTCGACGGCCTGGCGTACCTGGGCGCGATCGTCAGGGTGGATGCCCGCGTAGAACACCTCGAGGCTCATCTCGGCATCCGCTGGCAAGCCGAACAGCGTCTTGCAGCGGTCATCCCATAGCAGCAGGCCATCTTTTGCGCGGTAGTCCCACGTGCCCATGCCCGCCGCATCGATGGCGATGCGGGCGCGGGCCTCGACGTCGGCCAGCGCTTCTTCTGCCTGGCGGCGACGGTCGCGCTCCTGCACCTCGGTGAGGGCGCGCTTGACGGCCTTGGGCAGCAGCGAGAGATTCTTCTTGAGCACGTAGTCGGTCGCACCGAGGCGGATCATCTCCACCGCGTGCTCTTCACCATAGATGCCGGAAAGGAAAATGAATGGAGTGTCTGGTGCCAGGCCTTGGGCGATAAGCAGCACATCGGTACCTGAGGATCCGGGCAGCACGCAGTCGCAGATGATGACGTCGTAACGCCCCTCGCGCAGCGCGTCTCGCGCGCCCTCGTGGTTGAACACTTGCTGCGCCTGGACCGTCAGCCCGCTGCGTTCCAGGCGCAGCAAGGTCAGCTCGGCATCCATCGAGCTGTCTTCGATCATCAACAGTTTCAGCGGGTTGGGCAGCATTGCGACTCCGTCAGGGGGTACCTCGGCGATTCAGACGCAACGAACCGGGTGGAGGTTCATTAAGCACTGCCCAAAAGATGCCGAGGTCGGAAATCGCGCTGACGAATTCCTTGAACTCGACCGGCTTGACCACATAGGCGTTCACGCCCAGTGCATAGGCACGCAGCAAGTCGGGCTCCTCGCGCGAGGAGGTCAGCATGACCGTGGGAATGCTGCGAAGATCGGCGGTCTCCCGGACCACCTTGAGCACTTCCAGGCCATCGACCTTGGGCAGCTTGAGGTCCAGCAGCAGGACGGCCGGGTTGCCGTCGTCGCGCGCGCTGTAGGCATTGCGGCGCAGCAGGTAGTCCAGCGCCTCGGCGCCATCGCGCAAGACGATGACTTCGTTGGCCAACTGGCTGCGCTCCAGCGCGACGAGGGTCAACTCCAGATCCCTGGGGTTGTCTTCGACCAACAAGATAGGTTTGAGCATGTTTCGTAAAGTCCGTCAGGTATCAGGCATTGAGAGGGTGGCATGGCAGTGCAAAGTGGAACGTGGCGCCTTCGTTGACCTGGCCTTCGGCCCAGACGCGCCCATCATGGCGCTCGATGATCCGCCGCACACTCGCAAGGCCGATGCCGGTGCCCTCGAAGTCCTCCATCCGGTGCAGGCGCTGGAAAACCCCGAACAGCTTGTTGGCGTAGGCCATGTCGAAGCCCACGCCATTGTCGCGAATGTAGATTTCAACTTCGGCCTCGCTCTGGCGAGCGCCGATCTCAATCCGTGCCGGCGTGCGGCCACGGGTGTACTTGATGGCGTTGGAGATCAGGTTGACCAGGGCCATGTTGATGAACGCCGGGTCGCCGATCACCTTGGGCAGGGCGCCGACTTCCCACACGATGTCTCGGCCTGAGTAGTCGGGCGCGAGCTCGACGCGGATGCTTTCAACCAGCGCATTGAGGTCGACGTCCGACATGCGCAGCGCCGAGCGTCCCATCTGCGAGAAGTTGAGCAGGTTGTCGACCAGGGTGCCGGCAAACCGCGCGGCCTCGTTGATATGCCCCAGGAAGCGCCGGCCACGCTCGCTCAGCGTCGGGCCTTCGATCTCGGCGAGCAGCTCGGTGTAGCCGGCAATGTGCCGCAGTGGCGCACGCAGGTCATGCGAAACACTGTAGGAAAACGCCTCAAGCTCTTTGTTCGAGCGGTGCAGTTCCCCGGCCAGTTGCGCCAGCTCCTCGGCCTTGCGCAATACGATGCCCAGCACTGCGGTTCGCAGTTCCACCACGCCGTCGACGATCAATGGGTCCCAAGGCTCCGAGAAATCACGCACTTCTTCCTGCCAGCGCTCGAAACTGTGGCGCGGGTTGAGGGTGCCGAGCGGACCGATCGCCTTCTCCGGCTTGCCAGCCCAGGCCACGGTGCGGGCCTGTTCCGGACGGAACCACACAAGGTAGTGCGAGTGGATCTGTGAAATGGCCACGGCCAGTACGCCGGCGGTGTTTTCGGCAAGCTCCGGCAGGTCGTTGATATCACGGCGCACGTTGTCGGTATGAAACACCGATTCATCGCCGCGCTGGGCCAGCCAATGGACCAGCGCATTGACCCGGGACTCGGGCGGCGTTTCGCCGATCAGGTCGCAGCGTTCGGCGGAGATGATTGCCGCTCCGCTGGCGCCGGCAAAGTCCAGCAGCACCTGGGGCAAGGCCAGCAGGCCGTCGCCGACGCTGTCATGGTCGGCCATGGAGGAGAGCATCCGTACGATGCGCTGGCGCAGTTGCAGGAGCTGGTGGGTGCTGGCGTGCGACTCACGTGACTCGATCTGCAAAGAGAGCATGTTGCCCAGCAGCTCGCAGGCGGTGCGCGTCTGGAAACTCACCCGGCGCGGCTGGTCATGGTGACAGGAGATCAGCCCCCAGAGCTTGCCGTCGACCACGATGGACAATGACATCGAGGCCAGCGTGCCCATGTTGCGCATGTACTGCAGGTGCAAGGGCGACACACTGCGCAACGAGGCAAAGCTCATGTCCAGCGTTTGAGCCGTCAGCGGGTTGAGCGCCGGCAGCACGGGGGAGGGCTGGTAGTTGGCGTCTTCGATCACACGGATGCGGTTGATGCGGTATAGCTCGCGCGCCTGGCGCGGGATGTCCGCCGCCGGAAAGCATTGCCCCAGATACCGCGGATAACCGGGATCAGCGACTTCGGCAAGTACCAGCCCGTTGCCCTCTGCATCGAACTTGTAGGCCTTGACCCTGCCAAAACCGGTGAGGCGCTTGAGTTCCTCGACCGAGCGCTGCAGCAGCTCGGTGAGGCAATCGGCCTGATGCAGGCTCCTGACGAAGCCGCGCACCATGGGATAGAAGTTGCTATGCACGCCGCTACCAGGCTTGTCCGGGGTTGGCTCGAATTCGGCGACCAGGACCTGGTCGTGACGGTGAACCAGCACCGTGAGGCTGCGGCCTGCCAACGGTCCCACACGCAGGCGGGTATCCCCGATATGGAAGGGGAAGACCTCGTCGAGCGGCAGCTGGTGCAAGTGCTCGCGCAGGTCGAAATCCTCGGCCATCAGCGCGGCGAAGCTGCTGCCAGCCAGGGCAGTGGCAGGCACTCCCAGCCATTCTTCGACATTTTCGCTGGCCTGCAGGATGGTCAGGTCCGACTCGTCGAGTACCAGTAGAAAACCATGAGGCTGGATGCTTCCCGGAATATGGATAGGCTCTTGGGCGCAACGCTCGATGGCGCGTTCCAGGGCAGTCTCGGCGGTGAGCAAGAGGTAAATCTCCTGTAGGTTTCGTCTGACGGCGCCGCTTCCAGTCGGCACGGGACGTTTGACACGCAAAGTATCAGAATCCCGACTGTTTTGCTGAGAAGCGGTGTCAGGCGGCCATGAACTTCAACCCCATGCTGGGAAAATGCCCTACATTTTGGCCTCATCTTTCTGACCTGCTACCCTCCCTCCCAGAGTCTCAGGAAGTAAGGATACGAATGTGACCGAGCGCTTTGTGGCCCTGTTGTCGGGCCTGTTGCTAGGCAGCCCTGCCGTAGCGGACGACTTTCTGGTCGAGGTGCGGGTGGATGTGCAGCGCGGCTGCATGCTGGTCAACGCGCAGCGAGAGGCGGGGGCACAGGCCTTGGGACGAATCGACCTCGGCAGCCCCGCGCGCCTTGATGGGCCGGACGCGCCGTTGTCTGGCGTGCTGATCAGCCAGAGGCCGCCGCGCCTGGAATGCAATCCCGATACGCCCTACCAGATTCGCGTCGATGGTGGCCAGCATGGCGGCGCCGGCGAGGTGCGTTACCTTGCGAACGACGATGCCAAGGCACGCCCGATTCCTTACCGGCTCTACCAGGATGCCGCCTGGCGCAAGCCACTGCCGGTCGGAGTCGCTCTCGCCGCGCGCGTTCCCGACAGCGGATCAGTTGAACTTCCGCTCTTTGCGCGAATCGACAGTCTGGAGTGGGTGCCCCGTGCAGGTCTGTATGCCGATCTGGTGAAAGTCACGGTCACCTGGTAAGGATTGCCCATGCACACGGACGTTGCATCATGAACAAGACCTCGCTGGTGCTGCTGTCACTCGGGCCACTGCTGCTGCCCGGGGCCCTTGCGCATGGGAGCACCACCGGCTTCATTCAGGCACGCCTGGTGATCAATGCCGCCTGCCAGATAAGCAGCGAGGTGCAACCTGCCACGCTCGCCAATCCTGGCTTGCTCGACTTCGGCCCCCAAGGCCCCAACTGGAATGACCCCCTGCGCAGCCGTGTCGACGAGGCAGGTGGCGCGGGGAACCTGCAGATCAGCTGTACCCCTTCGGTGCGCGCCTTCAGTGTGCGCATCAATGGCGGACTCAATGGCGACGGCGTGATTCGTCGCCTGAGCAATGGCCGTGAGCTGATTCCCTATCAACTCGCGACCGACCCCGCGGGCGCCGGCCGTTATGGCATCGGGCAAGCCCGCAATTTCACTATTCGCAGTGCCGACCAGATGCCCATTCCGATCTATGGAGTGGTGATTGCGCAACCGCAATCGCTGCCGGCCGGCCTGTATCGCGACACCTTGAGGGTGACCCTGGACTGGTAATACGCAAAGGAGATTTACATGCGACCTCACGTTTCCCGCTGCATCCTCGCCGGGCTTGGCCTGGCCCTGGCAACACAGGCTCACGCAGCCAGTGTCACCGGCACGATCAACGCCAGCCTGACCCTGACCGCGGCCTGCCAGGTCAATGGCAGTGCCGGCACTTCAGGGCTGGACTTCGGTGCCCTGAGTTTCGGTACCCAAGAGGCACTGTTCGACGCCGCGACGGGCCAGGTGCTCGGCGCGGGTGGCGGGGCGATGAGCGTATTGTGCTCGGCCGGCACGGTGCCGGCGATACGAGTCGGGGCGGGCACCCATGATGGGGCGTCGACCGGAGGTACCCGGGCCCTCGCCGATGGTATTGGCAACTTCGTGCCCTACGACTTCTACACCGACGCAGGACTGACTCAGCCGCTGGCCATCGATGGCGTCATTACCTTGCCCACCAGCACCGGCGAGGCGCAGACGGTCAGCCTGTACGGCCAGGCGGTCGGCAAGCCCGGCCTGCCGGCGGGGGTCTATAGCGATACGGTAGCGGTCGAGCTGAGTTTCTAGCGCCATGCGCGCCTGGCCCCGAGTGCTGGGCCTGTGTGGATTGCTGAGCTGGCCGGTCTGGGCGGCGACCACCAGTACGTTCCAGGTGAACGCGCAGATCGTCGCGGGTTGCCGGGTACTGGGTGGTGTGAGCAACTATGGGGTGCTGGATTTCGGGACCCGCTCGGCGCTGTCCAGTTCGGCGGTGACTACGTCGCTGGGCGGCACCACTGTGACCTTCGAGTGCACACCGGGCGTGGTCATGAACATGAGTGTCGACGGTGGTCAGAACGCGGTCAGCGGCACGCGTAATCTCAAGCACGCCACCGGTACTCAGCGGGTGGCCTATCAGCTTTACCGCGATGCGGCCTACAGCCAAGACCTTGGGATCGGCCAGAGCACGGCGGTGAGCTACAGCGATCCCGCTGCAATCAGATTACCCGTCTATGCCCGCGCCCAGCTGAGCGGCAGCGTGCCGGCCGGGACCTACACCGATGTACTGCAAGTGACAGTCACCTGGTAACCCTGTTGCCGGGATAACAGGAATGCTAAGGAGAGAGGCATGCAGGCAAGCGCAAGGTTGGCGCGCGTGTTGGTGGGAATCGGGTTTGGGTTGATCGTCAGTCAGCCCCTGGAGGCGGCCACCTCAGTGCTGATCTGGCCGATCGACCCGGTCCTGGAGGCCGGGCAGAAGGCCGGGGCGTTGTGGCTTGAAAACCGGGGTACCGAACCCAGCAATCTGCAAGTGCGAGTGTTCGCCTGGCGCCAGGGTAGCTTCGAAGAACAGTTCCAGGCCCAGCGCGACATCATTGGCAGCCCGCCGGTTGCCAACATAGCTCCCGGGCAGAAGCAGCTCATCCGCCTGACTCGTACAGGCGCGGCGCCCGCCGGGCAGGAACAAGCCTATCGAATCATCATCGACGAGATCCCGGCCGCCGTAGCGGCAGCGCCCCTGGCGGCGGGCACCCAGGCCGCCATCCGCCTGCAGATGCGTTACTCGGTGCCGTTGTTCGTCTATGGCGACGGACTCTGGGGCAAGCCGGACCCCACTGGAGGGCGGAGCAACGACGGGGTCGGCAAACCGCAGCTGAGCTGGCATCCCGTGACGGTGAAGGGCCGCCCCTACGTGGAAATCCGCAATACCGGGCCTGTGCATGCGCGCCTGACGGATGTGGTGCTGCAGCAAGGCGCCCAGGAACGGCCACTCGTTGAAGGCTTGCTTGGCTACGTGTTGCCTGGCGCCAGCATGCGCTGGCCGGCCCCGGCGGCGATCAGCGCGAGCAGTGCGCTCAAAGGCAGGATCAACGGCCAGGAAAGCGCCGAAGCGATCCGACAGGGGCGGTAAGGGCGTCATCAAGGAGCGGGACAAGGACATGGAGGTCCGGACATGGTGGGACATTGTGTGTGAGGCGGGCGATACGCCGTCTCTGCCTGGGATTGCTGGTGCTGGGCCCGGCAGCGGCGGTGGGCGACGACCTGCCTCCACCGCCAGGGGAAATGGAAGCGGTGGCCGACGCCACGTTGTACCTGGACCTGCTGGTGAACCAAGTGCCACGCGCTGATCTTGTGCCGGTACAGCAGCGCGCCGGCCGGCTGTATGTCAACAGCGAAGACCTGCGGTCCGCCGGGATCCGGGTGCCTGGCGATCCGCAAGGGGAGATCGCCCTGGATACCATCACTGGACTGCACACCGACTACGACAGCCAGAACCAGCGCTTGCTGGTGCAGGTTCCGCCGGCCTGGCTCCCAGGCCAGGAGATTGGTGATCGCAAGCTGCGGCCGGCGGGTGAGGCGCGCAGCAGCTTTGGCGCCTTGTTCAACTATGACCTGTACCTGAACGACACCGACGAAGGTGGTACTCACCTTGCGGCATGGAACGAACTGCGCGTGTTCGACAGCTGGGGCACCTTTTCGAGCACCGGGCAATGGCGCCAAACCTTCAGTGGCAATTCCAACGGTGACCGGCAACGCGGTTTCCTGCGCTATGACACCACTTGGCGCTTCACCGACGAGCAGCGCCTGCTGACCTATGAAGCCGGTGACCTGGTAACCGGCGCCTTGCCCTGGACCAGCTCGGTCCGTATCGGCGGGCTGCAGCTGTCACGGGACTTCGCTGCCCGGCCGGACCTGGTCACCTATCCACTGCCGGCCTTTGCCGGCGAAGCGGCGGTGCCGACCTCGCTGGACCTGTTCATCAACGGCTACAAGGCCAGCAGCGCCGACCTGCAGCCGGGGCCCTATACGCTGACCAACGTACCCTTCATCAATGGTGCGGGAGAGGCAGTAGTCGTCACCACCGATGCGCTGGGGCGGCAGGTGTCCACCACCCTGCCGTTCTACGTCACCAGCACTCTGTTGCAAAAGGGGCTATCGGACTTCTCGGTGGCAGCAGGCACCTTGCGCCGCGACTACGCCGTGCGCGACTTCGCCTACGGCCCAGGCGTCGCCTCCGCCAGCCTGCGCCATGGCCTGAATGACAACTTCACCCTCGAAAGCCACATCGAGGCCGCCGAATCCCTGGCCCTCGCCGGCCTGGGCGGCAATCTGCGCCTGGGCACGCTTGGCGTAGTCAACGCCGCCGTCACCCAAAGCCGCCTGGAAGGAGCCGGAGGGCGCCAGGTGAGCCTGGGCTACCAGTACAACAGCCAGCGCATCGGCTTCAATTACCAACGCCTCCAGCGTCATGGCGACTACGCCGACCTGACGCTTGTCGACAGCGTCTACAGCCGTCTGAGCCAGCGCAGCGAGCAGGTCACCCTGAGCCTGAACCTCGACCGTTTTGGCAGCCTTGGCGCAGGCTACTTCGATGTACGCGCAGGGGACGGCTCGCGCACCCGCCTGCTCAACCTGAGCTGGAGCAGACCGCTGTGGCGAAACAGCAGCCTGTACCTTTCGGCCAACCGGGAAGTCGGCGACAGCCAATGGGCAGTGCAGGCACAAGTCGTGGTGCCCTTCGATTTGCGCGGCACCCTCAGCCTGGGGCTTGAGCGCAACACCGAAGGCGAGAGCCTGCAACGGGTCAACTACAGCCGTGCGGTGCCAGTGGAGGGTGGAGTGGGCTTCACCTTGGGATACGCCGACGGTGACCGTGAAGCCTACCGCCAGGCCGATGTCACCTGGCGCTTGCAGTCGGTGCAGTTGCAGGCGGGTACCTATGGCACTGACGGCGACATGACCCGCTGGGCCGATGCCAGTGGCTCGCTGGTGCTGATGGATGCGGGGCTGTTCGCCGCCAACCGCATCGACGATGCCTTTGTCGTCGTCAGCACCCATGGCTATCCGGACGTGCCGGTGCGCTATGAAAACCAGGTGGTGGGACGCACGGACAGCAGTGGCCATCTGCTGGTGCCGTGGAGCAGTGGCTACTATCGGGGCAAGTACGAGATCGATCCGCTCGACCTGCCGGCCGACATCCTGGCCCCGCAGGTCGAGCAGCGGGTAGCGGTGCGCCGTGGCAGCGGTTACCTGCTGGAATTCCCGCTGCGGCAGGTGAGGGCGGCAAGTATCGTGCTGGTCGATGGCAGCAACCGTGAGCTGGCCCTTGGCAGCCAGGTACGGCATGTACAGAGTGGCGGCCAAGCGGTCGTAGGCTGGGATGGGCTGGTCTATCTGGAAAACCTGTCGCCGCGTAACCAGCTGCAGGTCGAAGTCGCCGGTGGCGGTCAGTGCCAGGTCGAGTTCGACCTGCCGGAAGGGGAAGGACCTGTGCCATTGATTGGTCCGTTGGTATGCCGATGAACCGTTGCTGGCGTTTTCTGCCCCTGCTCGGTATGTGGCTGGGCGGGCCGGCCTGGGGCCTGTGTTCGTCCGTTGCCACCGCACCCGCGAGCTTCGGCACCGTCAATTCCACGTTGGTGCGCTCCGCGGTGCAGAGCGCGTCGAGCACCAATGCCGGGCTGCAGTGCACGGGTGCGTTGCTGAGCCTGCTCTCTCCCAACGATCACTTCTACGCCACCATCACCTCGGCCACGGCCGGGCTGGTCGGCCCGACTGGGGATGTCCTCGGCTACACGCTGTATGCCGACAATACGACCAGCTTGCCCATCACCCGCGGCGTGCAGTTCGATTACGCCCGCAACGGCGTCCTCGACCTGCTTGGACTGCTCAGCGGCACCACGCCCAAGTCGGTGCCGATATACCTGAAGACCGCTGTAGGCAGCAATGTTGCCGCCGGGCTTTACCAGGAAACCCTGCGCATCGACTGGAGCTGGAACTACTGCTCGGGTATCGGTCTCGGCGCCATCTGCATCGGACGTGACATTGGCACGGGTACTCAAACGCTCAGGGTCACCCTCCAGGTCACCAACGATTGCCAGATCACCACGCCGAACATCAGCTTCGGCGGCGCGCCGGTGGTCGGCGCCTTTGGCGCGGTGAACCAGAGCGTCAACCTGTCGTGCACCAAGGGCAGCAGCTATACGGTAGGCCTGGACGATGGACAGAACGTGGCGGGAGGGCGGCGGCGGATGAAGTCCGCGGCCAATGACTACCTGGCCTATGACATCTTCAAGAGCGCGGGTGCCGTGCGCTGGGGTGCCCTGACCACTGCCCGCCGTGCGAGCAGCGATGCCGACGTCAATCCCGGTGCCGGGACGGGTACCGGAAGCCAGGTGTTCAACTACAACGCCCGGGTATACGCCGACCAGGCGACCCCGCCAGCGGGAACTTATGTGGACAGCGTGATTCTGGATGTGCAGTTTTGACCCTGGCCTTGAAATGGCATCAAGGCAGCAGATGACCTCGAGGCGTCAGCGGAACTGTCCTGCCATTTTCGCCAGCGTCTCCAGCACCGCGCCCGCCAGCGCCCTGCAGCGCTCGCCCGACCAGCCGGTGACTGCGTTCGGCGCGTCATCGTGGTCCTTGAACGGCATCTCCAAGGTCAATGACAGGCAGTCATGGGCATGACCGACCGCGTTGCAGGCCAAGGTCATGTTGGCTTTGCCGGGCGCATCCAGCGGATAACCATGAGTGGTCTGAAAATCCGCTGTCATGCTGCACAGGGTCGTGCGGAAGGTATGTTCCAATTGCGCCAGCCGTGGTGTGTATCCCGGATTGCCTTCGCAGCCCGCAGTGAACACGTAGGGGATCTCTTCGTCGCCATGCACGTCGAGAAACAGGTCCACGCCATGCTGCTTCATCTGCGTCTGCGCGAAGAACACCTCGGGCGTGTGCTCGATGGTTGCGTCCTGCCAGGCGCGATTCAGGTCGCGGCCTTGGCAGTTGGTGCGCAGATGTCCGTGGAAGGCGCCGTCCGGGTTCATGTTGGGGATCAGGTAGAGGTCGGCGCTCGCCAGCAATTGCTGCACGGTGGCGTCGTTGGCCTGCAGGCGGTCAATCACGCCTTCGATGAACCATTCGGCCATGTGCTCGCCGGGGTGCTGCTGGGCGATCATCCACAGTTTGCGCTTGCCCGGCGCGCCGCTGCCTGCGCGCAGTAGCGGGATGTCGCGGCCCTGGACGCTACGGCCGGTAGCCAGCAGTTCGACACCAGGTATCTGGCGGGCGCGATCGACGAGCTGATTGTGTCGGGCGCGAGAGTAGGGTTCGAAGTAGGCGAACCAGGCTTGGGCCTGCTGGGCGTGAAGCTCGAACACCAGGGCCTGGCCGTCAAACCGCGTAGGGACACGAAACCACTGCTGCTGGTCGTACGAGGCCACTGCCTGGTAGCCGCTCCAGGCCTTGTTGTAGGAGGACTTGCCGGCGTTGTCCAGGCTGAAGACGTGGGTTTGCCCCGGAGTGAGGCCGCTCGCCTTGAAATGAAACCACTGGAAATGATCACTGTGGGTATCGGGGCGGATCGCCAGGTGTGTCCGTCGAGGGTCGCTGTTATCCAGGATCTGGATATTGCCAGCGTCGAAGGCACAGTCGATGTGCAGCGGGGACAGCGTCACGGTCATTGCCAGGCTCCTGTGGCTTTGTTGTAACGCTACTCTACACCCCCGCGATCAGGCCCAGAACCCCAAGGCCAGCAACGCCGCCACGCCAAGGCCGATGGCCACGGAACAGCCACCCAGGGTCAGCGCAGAGCGGCCTTGCTGGTACCAGCCGTCCCGGGCCAGCAGCCGGGCAGGAGCGAGCAAGCCGCGCCAATGCAGTTCGGTCTGGTGAAAGGCTTGCAGATGCCCCGGGGCTGCATCCAGCCAGCGACGAAAATCGATACGCTCGCAGGCTGTCACGTCCGGGCTCTGGAGGCGCACGTACCATTGGCTGGCGAGAGCGGCCAGCGCGTCATGGCGCGGCCTGCCGGTCTGCAGGACCTGGTTCATGTGACGTTCGAGGGTGAGCAGTGGCAGGTCGAGACGCTCGGCGATATGGGTGAAATCCAGCTCGTCCAACCGGCTGAGCAAGAACACCTGCTGCACACGGCGGGGCAGTTGAAGCAGCGCGCAGAGCACCGCGTCATCGGTAAGATCGAGAGTATCCTGCGGGTGATGCTCCAGGGGCATTGGCAGACGGGTCATGGGCAAGCTCCTTGCAAGGGTGGATGACCTGGGAGTGTCCTCCGTGACACTCGAGGCAAGCCTGGTAGTAACGAGATTGATTCTCAAGTGCTGATTGCGCAAACTCTTGTTACAGCCATTCACGAACTGACATGCCTTTGCTATCATCGCTGGTATTCAAGCAGTACCCGTCTTCATTAGCCTGAAGAACCAAAAAAAAGACCCGGCAAAAAGCCGGGTCAAAAACCGTGATTAGCCTGATGAGGAGATAATCCGAGAGTCCGACCTGAGGGCTGTCAGATTATCCGGCAGGTCTCTCGACCCGCTGAGTGCAATAATAATCGTTATCATTTGCCAGTCAAATGAATTTTCAGTTATCCGGGCAGATTGGTGCCCGGTGCACTCCTCCCAGTCCCGGCAACCGGGGCTGTTGCCGTTCGTCGGCGATCACGTCGTTCCCCTTCCTGGCCGGCTGTCTGGCTTGTCGTCTCCCGTGGGCCGGTGTTCAAGCAGCGTTCTGACCATGTTGACCATCTGCAGCAAGGTGAAGACCACCTCGCGCGAGGAGTCCTGCATGTGCCTGCCTGATTCGTAAGCGGTGGTGGCTGTCCAGCGCAGCAGGCTGGCTGCGTGGGCATTGGCCTGCTCTTGGGTGACGTCATTGCGCAGCACCCAGAGAAAGTCATCGGGCTGCGGCAGCGACGAGGGGGGGTTGAGATAGAAGTCGAGCGCCCGGCGGGCGGCGTCGCTGTCCAGTTCTGTTTCTGTTTTTGTCGTAGGTTTCATCCTGTTACCTGCTCACCTTCACTTTGGGGTAGTGAATTTCGAGCTTAAATCAATTTGTACTGCCCATGTTCAAACAAATAATACGTTTTGTGTATTGAGAGCTCTAGTGCAGGCCGTATTGTGCCGCCATGGAAAACTGGATCGCATTTCTCACCCGATACAAAGACGACCACGACCTCTCCCAGGACGAGGTCGCCGAGCGCCTTTCAATGACCCAGGGCGGGGTAGGGCATTGGCTTCGCGGTACGCGCAGGCCGACTGTCCCTACCATCAACAAAGCGCTGGTAAAGCTGGGCCTCGCTCACCTGGAGGCCCAGGTACTGGTAGTCGGCAAGGGGGTGGTCGGCGAGGCCGTCGTGCCTTACGAGAGCGAGAGCTACGTGGGCTACCGCTTTCCCGTTCTGGACTGGAAGGACGTGGAAGGGAGGTTGCCCGAGGTATGCGCCCGATACCTGCAGACCGATTACCCTGCCCGCGGAAAGGCGTTCTGGTTGCCGGTCGAGAACGATGCCATGAACGCCTCGAGCGGCCGGAGCGTGCCCGAGGGCATGCTGGTGCTGGTGGACACTCAGCTCGAGGCGGAAGCGGGCAAGCTGGTGATTGCTCGCCAGCCGGGCAAGCCCGCCGTATTTCGGCAACTGATCGAAGAGGGCGGCCAGCGCATGCTCAAGCCGCTCAATACACTCTATCCCACGGTGCTGTGCGAGGAAGGCTGCGAGTTTCTGGGCGTGGTGGTGCGGGCCTACAGCAAGTTCTGAGTACCGGTACCTGAAGGGGGCCTGCCGGCCCCTTTCTGCGTCAGCCATCCCGTGCTTCCAACTCCACCAGACTCATTCCCTCGCCCACCATATCCCCCTCCTGGCAATACAAGGCCTTCACCGTTCCGGCGCTCGACGCGCGGATGCTGTGCTCCATCTTCATGGCTTCGAGCACCACCAGCGCGGTACCTGCCTCGACCTGCTGGCCAACCTCGACCAGCACTCGCACGATGCTGCCGTTCATGGGGGCGCTCAGCCCGCCGTGGTGCGTGTGACTGGCTTCTGCCTCGGCAATAGGGTCGAAGGCGGTAACCCGGTGCAATTCACCGTCCCACTGCAAGAACAAGGCAGCGCCCCGGCGAATGGCCAGATGCCTCGAACGGACCCCATCCTGCTCGCTGCACAGTTGCTCGCCCTCGAGCTGATACGGCGAAGCTACCCTGCTTTCCAGGGTCACCGCCTGATGGCTACCCTCGCACATCAGGTGCAGGCTGCTGCGCGAGGGCAGGCCGAGACGCAGCCCGTCAGTGCGGGACCAGGGCGAGGCCGGGTCGTCGCTGCGAGGTGTTACACCCTGGCTTCGCAACCACGCTTGTGCGGCAGCCTGCCAGAACAGGGGTGGCAGCACGGCAGCCGGCGGCAGCAATTGAGCCTGGTAGCGCGGGATGAAGCCGGTGTCCAGCTCGGCCGCGGCGAATGCCGGATGAGCGAGAATACGGCGCAGGAAACCGATGTTGGTCTTCAGTCCGCCGATGGCGAATTCGTCGAGCATCGATAGCAGGCGCAAACGCGCCTGTTCGCGGTTTTCGCCCCAGGCAATCAGCTTGCCTAGCATCGGGTCATAGTAGGGCGATACGCTGTCACCTTCGTTGACGCCGCTGTCGACCCGCCGTCCCACGCCGGGCGCGGACTCGCGGTAGAGCGCAAGGGTGCCGGTAGCGGGGAGGAAATCATTGGCCGGGTCTTCGGCATACAGGCGCACCTCGATAGCGTGGCCGTCCAGCGGTACTTGTGCCTGGGTGATCGGCAGCGGCTCGCCACGGGCCACGCGGATCTGCCAGGCCACCAGGTCCAGGCCGGTGATGGCTTCGGTCACCGGGTGCTCGACCTGCAGGCGAGTGTTCATCTCCATGAAGAAGAACTCCCCCCGGGCGTCGAGCAGAAACTCCACGGTTCCTGCGCCTACGTATCCGATCGCCTGGGCGGCCCGCACGGCAGCCTCGCCCATGGCCTGGCGCAATTCCAGCGAGAGACCCGGCGCAGGGGCTTCTTCGACCACTTTCTGATGACGGCGCTGGATCGAGCAGTCGCGCTCGTTAAGGTACAGGCAGTGGCCGTGCTGGTCGGCGAACACCTGGATCTCGACATGCCGCGGCTTGAGCACGTACTTTTCCACCAGCATGCGCGCATCGCCGAATGATGACTGCGCCTCGCGCTGCGCGGAGGCGAGGGCATCGGCCAGCCCGCTTTCGTGTTCGACCACTTTCATGCCTTTGCCGCCACCGCCCGCGCTGGCCTTTAGCAGCACTGGATAACCGATGCGCTCCGCTGCCAGGCGGAAGGTATCCAGGTCCTGGGCTTCGCCATGGTAGCCCGGCACCAGCGGCACGCCGGCGGTTTCCATCAACGCCTTGGCAGCCGACTTGCTGCCCATGGCGTCGATGGCGCTGGCGGGTGGCCCCAGGAAGATCAGCCCTGCCTCTTCGATGGCGCGGGCAAAGGCTGCGTTTTCGGACAGGAAACCATAACCAGGATGAATAGCCTGAGCGCCGCTGGTTTTAGCAGCCGCCAGCAGTTTGCCGATGTCCAGGTAGCTCTCTGCTGCCTTGGCACCGCCCAGGTCGACGCGGACATCGGCCTCGCGGCTGTGCCGGGCTTCGCGGTCAACGGCGCTGTGCACGGCGACCGTGGTCAGGCCAAGCGCCTTGGCCGTGCGCATGACCCGGCAGGCGATTTCGCCACGGTTGGCGACCAGCAGGGTTGTGAGCGTGGGTTGGCTCATGGGTGCGGTTCCTTGTCAGGGGCTTGCTGCCAGGCAGGTGGGCGTTTTTCGAGGAAGGCGCGCAGGCCTTCCTGGCCTTCGGCGCTGACACGGATGCGGGCGATGGCGGTTTCGCAGTAGCGGCGCAGGGCTGGGGTGAGCTCCCCCGGGCCGACCTCACGCAACAGCTCCTTGCTGGCGCGCATGGCCTGCGGGCTGTTCTGCAGCAGGTTCGCGATCCATGCCTCGACGTGCTGCTCGAGCTCGGCGGCGGGGTAGGCTTCGGCCAGCAGGCCCAGCTCGCGGGCGCGCACTCCACCGAACCGTTCGGCGGTCAGCGCATAGCGGCGCGCTGACCGCTCTCCCATCGCCTGAACGACGAAGGGGCTGATCACCGCCGGGGCCAGGCCAATGCGTACCTCCGACAGGCACAGCTGCGCGTCCTCGCTGCCGATCGCCATGTCGCAGCAACTGATCAATCCCAGCGCGCCACCGAAAGCCGCGCCCTGGACCACCGCCAGGGTTGGCAGTTTGAGCCGCGCCAGGTTGTACATCAGCTCGGCGAGCTCACGGGCATCGTCGAGGTTGGTGTTGTAGTCGAGTTCGGCCGACTGCTGCATCCAGGCGAGGTCCGCCCCGGCACTGAAATGCCGCCCGCGGCCGCGCAGCAGCAGGAAGCGCAGGCTTGCGTCCGTACCGATCCGGTCAATCGCGATGATCAGTTCGCGGATCATCTGTGCGTTGAACGCATTGTTCTTTTCTGGCCGGTCCAGCCACAGTGTGGCGAAACCGCGGGAGTCCTTGACCAGCTCAACGGTGCTGAAGTCGCTCATCGGTCACATCCGGAAAATGCCGAAACGGCTCTGTTCGATCGGGGCATTGAGCGCGGCGGACAACGCCAGGCCCAGCACATCGCGGGTTTGCGCAGGGTCGATCACGCCGTCGTCCCACAACCGGGCGCTGGAGTAATACGGGTGACCTTGATGCTCGTACTGGTCGAGGATGGGCTGCTTGAGCCGTGCCTCGTCCTCGGCGCTGAACGGCGCGCCGCTGCGTTCGCTCTGCTCGCGCTTGACCTGGGCCAGCACACCCGCCGCCTGCTCGGCACCCATCACGCCTATCCGTGCGTTGGGCCACATCCACAGGAAGCGCGGATCGTAGGCGCGGCCGCACATGCCGTAGTTGCCGGCGCCAAAGCTGCCGCCGATGATCACTGTGAATTTCGGCACCTGGGCGCAAGCCACCGCGGTCACCAGCTTGGCCCCGTGCTTGGCGATGCCGCCTTCCTCATATTTCTTGCCCACCATGAAGCCGGTGATGTTCTGCAGGAAGACCAAGGGTATGCCGCGCTGGCAGGCCAGCTCGATGAAGTGCGCACCTTTCTGCGCGGCCTCGGCGAACAGGATCCCGTTGTTGCCCAGGATCGCCACCGGGTAGCCGTGCAGGTGGGCGAAACCGCACACCAGCGTGGTGCCAAACAGGGCCTTGAACTCGTCGAACTGCGAGCCGTCTACCAGCCGCGCGATCACTTCGCGCACATCGAACGGCTGCTTGGCATCGGCAGGGACCACGCCGTACAGCTCTTCGGCGGCCTGCAGCGGAGCCACCGGCGCCTGCTGGCGCAACTGGCCGAGCTTGCGCCAGTTGAGGTTGGCCACGCTGCGCCGGGCCAGGGCCAGGGCGTGCTCATCGTCGTCGGCGTAGTGGTCGGCCACGCCGCTGATGCGGCAGTGCACGTCGGCCCCGCCCAGCTCCTCGGCGCTGACCACTTCTCCCGTGGCCGCTTTCACCAGCGGTGGGCCGGCGAGAAAGATGGTCGCTTGGCGGCGGACCATGATCGCCTCGTCGGCCATGGCCGGCACATAGGCGCCACCGGCAGTGCACGAGCCCATCACCACGGCAATCTGCGCGATGCCCTGGGCGCTCATGTTGGCCTGGTTGAAGAAGATCCGGCCAAAGTGCTCCCGGTCCGGAAACACTTCATCCTGACGCGGCAGGTTGGCGCCGCCGGAGTCGACCAGGTAGATGCAGGGCAGGCGGTTCTGCAAGGCGATGGCTTGGGCGCGCAGGTGCTTTTTCACCGTGAGCGGATAATACGAACCGCCTTTGACTGTCGCGTCATTGGCCACGATCATGCATTCGACGCCCTCGACCCGGCCGATGCCGGCAATCACGCCCGCAGCCGGCACATCCTCGCCGTACACCTGATAGGCAGCCAGCTGGCCGATCTCCAGGAAGGGTGAACCTGGGTCGAGCAGGCGGTCGATCCGCTCGCGGGGCAGCAGCTTGCCACGCGAGCTGTGCCGCTCCTGGGCCCTCGGCCCGCCGCCTTGCTCGATCTGGCCGAGGAGGGCGCGCAGGGCCTGTACCTGCTCGAGCATGGCCGCGCGGTTGCCTTCGAACTCGGCTGAACGGGTGTTGATCTGGGTATGCAGGATAGCCATGTGCGCAGTCCTTGCTCAGCGGGTTTCATTGAAGAGTTCGCGGCCGATCAGCATCCGGCGGATCTCGCTGGTGCCGGCGCCGATCTCGTACAGCTTGGCATCGCGCAGCAGCCGCCCCGCTGGAAACTCGTTGATGTAGCCGTTGCCGCCGAGAATCTGGATCGCCTCAAGCGCCATCTGCGTGGCGCGCTCGGCGGTATAGAGGATGACCCCCGCAGCGTCCTTGCGCGTTGTCTCGCCGCGATCGCAGGCCTGGGCCACGGCGTAGAGGTAGGCACGGCCAGCGTTGAGCTGGGTGTACATGTCGGCGATCTTGCCCTGGATCAGCTGGAACTCGCCGATGCTCTTGCCAAACTGCTTGCGGTCGTGGATGTAGGGCACTACCAGGTCCAGGCAGGCCTGCATGATCCCGGTCGGCCCGCCCGAGAGCACCACGCGCTCGTAGTCCAGGCCGCTCATCAACACTTTCACGCCGCCATCGAGCTGCCCGAGAATGTTTTCCACAGGAACCTCGACGTCGTCGAAGAACAGCTCGCAGGTGTTGGAGCCGCGCATGCCCAGCTTGTCGAACTTGTTGCTGCGCTCAAAGCCCTTGGAGTCCCGCTCGACGATGAATGCGGTAATGCCGTGAGGGCCCTTGTCCAGGTCGGTCTTGGCGTAGATCACGTAGGTAGTGGCGTCGGGGCCATTGGTGATCCAGGTCTTGCTGCCGTTGAGCACGAAGTGGTCGCCCCGGCGTTCGGCGCGCAGCTTCATCGAGACCACGTCGGAGCCGGCATTAGGTTCGCTCATGGCCAATGCCCCGACGTGCTCGCCGCTGATCAGGCCAGGCAGGTACTTGCGTTTTTGCGCGTCGGTGCCGTTGCGGTTGATCTGGTTGACGCAGAGGTTCGAGTGAGCACCGTAGGAGAGCGCGACCGACGCCGAGCCACGGCTGATCTCTTCCATAGCCACCACGTGGGCCAGGTAGCCCAGCCCGGCGCCGCCATACTCTTCGGGCACGGTGATGCCCAGCAGGCCCATGTCGCCAAACTTGCGCCACATGTCAGCGGGAAACAGATTGTCATGGTCGATCTGCGCGGCGCGCGGCGCCAGTTCACGGGCGACGAACGCCTGGACCTGGTCACGCAGCATGTCGACGGTTTCGCCGTGGGCGAAGTTCAGGGAAGGGTAATGCATGACAGGCACCTTTGTTGTTGTGGCTTGTGACCTTTACGTAAACGTAAGCCTGGAGCCGGTGTCTGTCAATCACTACCCAGCAACAGTTTCCGACGCCAGGACGCGCCCGCGAGCGTCCTGGCCTGTTTGGTCTAAGCTTTGGCCTTCACCGGCGGTTCTTCATTGGGCGGGTCGCCGATGGTTGGCGGCTGGGTCGGTTTGACCGGGATCTCCGTGGGGTCCACGTCAGGTCCTGGGGGCGGCAGATTGGGCTCGTCGATATTCGGGTCCGGCGTCTCGGGAGGGGTTGGGATGTTCATGAACAACCTCGCATGCAGGTGGCAGGGGACTGCTAGTTGCGACCCTGTATCGCACCGTTCGCTCATTTTTTTTGAACCCCCTCATGCAGGACCGTTCTCACAACGTACCGCCAAGCTAAACGGAGCAAGGTTCGATGTCCCGTAATGAGCCCTTTGAAAGCGTGCCCATGGCGAACGACCATCCGGACCAGGCCGTCAGCCTGTCCCAGGCGTTGCTGGCACCGCGTATCGTCATTGAAAACACCCAGCCTGTGCTCGATGCTGGCGAATTCGCCGCCAAGGCCGTCGCAGGGCACCCGGTGCAAGTGAGCAGCAAGGTCTATGTCGATGGCCATGACCAGCTGACCGTCATGCTCAACTGGCGCCAGGCCCACAGTCGCCGCTGGCACTGCGTGCCGATGGAGTTTCTGGGCAATGACGTCTGGCAGGCGGCATTCACGCCGCTGGAGTTGGGCCTGCACCTGTTCAGCATCGAGGCCTGGATCGATCCGTACGCCACCTTCTGCCACGACCTGGAAAAAAAGTACCACGCCGGTGTCGCTGTGCAGCTGGAGCTCGAAGAGGGCCGCTTGTTGCTGGGCCAAGGCATCGAGCGCAGTGAAGGCCTGCTGCGCGAGCAGTTGCTGGAATTGCAGCAGCGTCTGCCGGGCAAACCGGTCGAGGAGCAGGTAAACCTGCTGCTGCACAATGATACCGCCTTGCTGATGAGCGAAGCCGAACACCGCAGCTACCTGACCCGCAGTCCTGAACTTCCTCTGGACGTTGACCGCGAGCGCGCGCTGTTCGCCAGTTGGTACGAGCTGTTCCCACGCTCGATCACCGACGATCCGGCGCGCCACGGCACCTTCAACGATGTACACGACCGCCTGCCGATGATCCGTGACATGGGCTTCGACGTACTGTACTTCCCGCCGATCCATCCCATCGGCACACGCCATCGCAAGGGCCGCAACAATGCCCTGCAGGCGGAACCCGGCGATCCCGGCAGCCCCTACGCCATTGGCAGCGCCGAGGGCGGTCACGATGCGATCCACCCGGAACTGGGCACCCGCGAGGACTTCCGCCGCCTGGTCGCCGCGGCTGCATCCTATGGCCTGGAGATTGCGCTGGACTTCGCCATCCAGTGCTCCCAGGACCACCCATGGCTGAGCGAGCACCCGGGCTGGTTCAGCTGGCGTCCGGACGGCACCATCCGCTACGCCGAAAACCCGCCGAAGAAATACCAGGACATCGTCAACGTCGATTTCTATTCCGCCGAGGCCGTGCCTTCGCTGTGGCTCGCCCTGCGCGACGTGATCGTTGGCTGGGTGGAGGAGGGCGTGAAGACGTTCCGCGTCGACAACCCCCACACCAAGCCGCTGCCATTCTGGCAATGGATGATCGCCAATGTGCGCAGCAAGCACCCGGACGTGATCTTCCTCGCCGAGGCCTTTACCAAGCCCGCGATGATGGCTCGCCTGGGCAAGGTGGGCTATGCCCAGAGCTACACCTATTTCACCTGGCGCAACACCAAGGCTGAACTCACCGAGTACTTCGAGGAGCTCAACCAGCCGCCATGGTCGCAGTGCTACCGGCCCAACTTCTTCGTCAACACGCCCGACATCAATCCGTTCTTCCTGCAGAACAACGCCCGTGCCGGTTTCCTGATCCGCGCCGCGCTGGCGACGATGGGGTCCGGGCTGTGGGGCATGTATTCAGGCTTCGAGCTGTGCGAGGGCGCCGCGCTGCCGGGCAAGGAAGAATACCTGGACTCCGAGAAGTACGAGATTCGCCCGCGTGACTTCACCCAGGCGGGCAACATCATTGCCGAGATCGCCCAGCTCAACCGCATCCGCCGGCAGAACCCCGCGTTGCAGACGCATCTGGGCCTAAGCTTCTTCAACTGCTGGAACGACAACATCCTCTACTTCGGCAAGCGTACTGCCGACAAGAGCAACTTCATCCTCGTCGCCATCAGCCTCGATCCACATAACGTCCAGGAGGCCAACTTCGAGTTGCCGTTGTGGGAACTCGGCCTGGAGGACGACGCCGACACCCGCGGCGAAGACCTGATGAACGGCCACCGCTGGATCTGGCACGGCAAGACGCAGTGGATGCGCATCGACCCTGCGCACCAGCCATTTGGTATCTGGCGTATCGAAAAAGCCCAATAGAAAGGAGTCGTCCATGGCAAAGCGTACCCGTCCGGCTGCTTTCATCGACGATCCGCTGTGGTACAAGGACGCGGTGATCTACCAGGTACACGTCAAGTCCTTCTTCGATTCGAACAACGATGGCATTGGTGATTTCCCCGGCTTGATCGCCAAGCTCGACTATATAGCCGAGCTTGGCGTCAACACGTTGTGGCTGCTGCCGTTCTACCCTTCGCCACGGCGCGACGATGGCTACGATATCGCCGAGTACAAGGCGGTCCATGGCGACTACGGCAACCTGGCCGACGCCAAGCGCTTCATCGCAGAGGCCCACAAGCGTGGCCTGCGGGTCATCACGGAACTGGTCATCAACCATACCTCCGACCAGCACCCGTGGTTCCAGCGCGCACGCCATGCCAAGCCCGGCAGCAAGGCGCGCGACTTCTATGTGTGGTCCGATGACGACCACAAGTACGACGGCACGCGGATCATCTTCATCGATACCGAGAAGTCCAACTGGACCTGGGACCCGGTGGCCGGCCAGTACTTCTGGCACCGCTTCTACTCGCACCAGCCGGACCTCAACTTCGACAACCCGCAGGTCATGAAAGCCGTCATCGGCGTGATGCGCTACTGGCTCGACATGGGCGTCGACGGTCTTCGGCTGGACGCGATCCCGTATCTCATCGAACGCGACGGCACCAACAACGAGAACCTGCCCGAGACCCACCGGGTGCTCAAGGCGATCCGCGCGGAGATCGATGCCAACTATCCCGACCGTATGCTGCTGGCCGAGGCCAACCAATGGCCCGAAGACACCCGGCCCTACTTTGGCGAAGGCGATGGCGACGAATGCCACATGGCCTTTCACTTCCCGTTGATGCCGCGCATGTACATGGCGCTGGCCATGGAAGACCGTTTCCCGATTACCGACATCCTGCGCCAGACGCCGGAGATTCCGGCCAACTGCCAGTGGGCGATCTTCCTGCGCAACCACGATGAGCTGACCCTGGAAATGGTCACCGACCGCGAGCGGGACTATCTCTGGAACTACTACGCAGAAGACCGTCGCGCGCGCATCAACCTCGGCATCCGCCGTCGCCTGGCACCGCTGCTGCAGCGTGACCGCCGGCGTATCGAGCTGTTGACCAGCCTGCTGCTGTCGATGCCCGGTACGCCGACGCTGTACTACGGCGACGAGATCGGCATGGGCGACAATATCTTCCTCGGTGACCGCGACGGCGTGCGCACCCCCATGCAGTGGTCCCTGGACCGCAATGGCGGGTTCTCGCGTGCCGATCCTCAGCGGCTGGTACTGCCGCTGATCATGGACCCGCTCTACGGCTATCAGGCCGTCAACGTCGAGGCGCAGTCCCACGATCCGCACTCGCTGCTCAACTGGAACCGTCGTCTGCTGGCAGTACGCAAGCAGCAGAAGGCTTTTGGCCGTGGCACCCTGAAGATGCTCAGCCCAAGCAACCGGCGCATCCTCGCCTACCTGCGCGAGTTTACCGATGCCGATGGGCAGACCGAGGTGGTGCTGTGCGTCGCCAACGTCTCGCGCGCCGCCCAGGCGGCCGAGCTGGACCTGTCGCAGTATGCCGAGAGCGTGCCGGTCGAGATGCTCGGGGGCAGTGCCTTCCCCCCCATCGGCCAGTTGCCGTTCCTGCTGACATTGCCGCCCTATGGCTTCTATTGGTTCGTGCTGGCGCCGCGCGACCGCATGCCCAGCTGGCATGTGGAGCCCACCCAGAGCCTGCCGGAATTCACCACACTGGTGTTGAAAAAACGTATGGAAGAACTTCTCGAGTCCCCCGTCTGCGACACCCTCCAGGATTCCGTCCTGCCTCAATACCTGCCCAAGCGGCGCTGGTTCGCTGGCAAGGAAACCCGTATCGAACAGGTGCGTATCCGCTACGGTGTGCGTTTCGGCTCTTCCACCAGCCCCGTACTGCTCAGCGAGATCGAGGTGCACGGGGGTGGGCAGGTGAGCCACTACCAGCTGCCGTTCGGGCTCATCGGCGAGGAGCAGCTCAACAGCGCCTTGCCTCAGCAGCTGGCCTTGGCACGCGTGCGCCGTGGACGCCAGGTCGGCCTGATTACCGATGCCTTTGTGCTCGAGCCCTTCATCCGCGCCGTGCTGCGCGCCTGCCAGGACAACACGCGCCTGCCGAGTGCGGCCGGCGAGCTGCAATTCGAGAGCACCGCGCAGCTGACCACGCTCGGGCTCGGCGAGGACAGCGAGGTGCGCTACCTGAGCGCCGAGCAATCCAACAGCTCGGTGGTGGTGGGCAACAGCCTGGTACTCAAGCTGATCCGCAGGGTCAACCCAGGTATCCATCCTGAGCTCGAGATGAGCGCCTACCTGACCGCCGCCGGCTTTGCCAATATCTCGCCGTTGCTGGGCTGGGTCAGCCGGGTCGATGACCAGGGCGAGCCTCACCTGCTAATGATCGCCCAAGGCTACCTGAGCAACCAGGGCGATGCCTGGGCCTGGACCCAGAACACCCTGGAACGCGCGATCCGCGACGAGATGGAGCCGAGCGACGGCGAGCCAGTCGCGCACACCAATGCCCTGGAAGAGCTCACCGGCTTCGCGGCCTTGCTCGGCCAACGCCTGGGCGAAATGCACCTGCTGCTTGGCGCACAGAGCGACGATCCGGCCTTCGCTCCGAATGTCAGCAGCGCGGAGGACAGCCAGCGCTGGGGCCGGCAGATCAGTGCCGAGCTCAGCCACGCCCTCGACTTGCTGGCGCAGCACCGCGAGAAACTCGACAGCGAGAGCCAGGCCTTGGTCGACGACCTGCAGCAGCAGCGTGACGGTCTCGCCCGGCATGTCGAAAACCTCGCCAGCCTGGCTCAGGGCGGGCTGCTGATGCGGGTGCACGGCGACCTGCACCTGGGTCAGGTGCTGGTGGTGCAAGGCGATGCCTATCTGATTGATTTCGAGGGTGAACCGGCGCGCCGACTGGAAGAGCGACGAGCAAAAAACAGTCCGTACAAGGATGTTGCCGGCGTAGTGCGATCCTTCGACTATGCTGCAGCGATGATCTTGCGAAGCGCCTCGGCCGTAGACCTGTCCGAGGCTGCTCGCCAGGCGCGTCAGCGAGTTGCCAGGCATTACCTCCACCAGTCCCGCCACGCCTTTGTCGAGGCCTATGGGCTGGCGACGGCCGCTATGCCCCACGCCTGGAAACAGGCTGAGGGCGAGCGTGCCGCGCTGGAGCTGTTCTGTCTGGAAAAGGCTGCCTACGAGATACTTTACGAAGCCGAAAACCGGCCTAGCTGGCTGGCCGTGCCCCTGCATGGCCTGCATGGATTGATCAGTACCTGGGGAGAGTCATAGATGAATGCTTCAACGCGTGAAAACGGCGGACTTCGGCACCGGGACGTAGATGCCCTGGCCCGCGCCGAACACGCCGACCCGTTCGCTGTACTGGGCCCGCATCCAGCCGATGCGGGTGGCGTGTTCGTGCGTGTCTTCCTGCCCAATGCCTTGAGCGTGCGCCTGTTGGCGCGCGACGGCGGCCACTCGCTGGTCGAGCTGCACCAGGGTTCGCTGCCGGGCCTGTTCACTGGCCACTTGAGCGAGCCCCAGCCCTACCTGCTGCAGATTGCCTGGGCCGGAGGCGAACAGATTACCGAAGACCCCTACAGCTTTGGCCCTCAGCTTGGCGACATGGACCTGCACCTGTTCGCCGAAGGCAACCATCGCGACCTATCCGGGCGTTTCGGTGCGCAGCCGATGCAGGTCGACGGCGTCGACGGCGTCTGCTTCTCGGTGTGGGCGCCAAATGCCCGCAGGGTATCGGTGGTCGGTGATTTCAACAACTGGGATGGCCGCCGCCACCCCATGCGCCTGCGCCATGACGCAGGGGTCTGGGAGCTGTTCATACCGCGCCTGGGTGTCGGTGAGGCCTACAAGTTCGAAGTGCTGGCCCGCGAGGGTGTGTTGCCGCTGAAGGCCGACCCGCTGGCCCGTGCCACCGAGTTGCCGCCCAGCACCGCTTCCAAGGTGGCCGGCGCGCTGGGTCACGAATGGCAAGACCAGCAATGGATGGAGCAGCGTGCCGAGCGCCATGCGGTGAGCGCACCGCTGTCGATCTACGAGCTGCATGCCGGTTCCTGGCAATGCGAGCTGGACGATGCTGGCGAGGTGTCGCGGTTCTTCAACTGGCGCGAACTGGCCGAGCGCCTGGTTCCCTACGTGCAGCAGCTTGGCTTCACCCACATCGAGCTGCTGCCGATCATGGAGCATCCCTTTGGTGGCTCCTGGGGCTACCAGCCGTTGTCGATGTTCGCCCCTACCGCACGCTATGGCACTGCAGAAGATTTCGCGGCCTTTATCGACGCATGCCACCAGGCGGAGATCGGCGTGATTCTCGACTGGGTCCCGGCGCATTTCCCGACCGATGAACACGGCCTGGTGAACTTCGACGGCACTGCCCTGTATGAATATGCGAATCCGCTCGAAGGCTTCCACCAGGACTGGGACACACTGATCTATAACCTGGGGCGTAACGAAGTGCGCGGTTTCATGATGGCCTCCGCGCTGCACTGGCTCAAGCATTTCCACATCGATGGCCTGCGAGTGGATGCGGTGGCCTCGATGCTCTACCGCGACTATTCCCGCAAGGCAGGCGAGTGGGTGCCCAATCGCCATGGCGGCCGCGAAAACCTCGAGGCCATCGATTTTCTTCGTCACCTCAACGACGTCGCGGCCCTCGAGGCGCCGGGCAGCCTGGTGATCGCCGAGGAATCCACCGCCTGGCCAGGCGTCAGCCAGCCGACCCAGCAAGGCGGCCTTGGATTCGACTACAAGTGGAACATGGGCTGGATGCACGACACCCTGCATTACATCCAGAACGACCCGGTTCACCGCGCGCATCATCACAACGAGCTCAGCTTCGGCCTGATGTATGCCTATTCCGAACGCTTCATCCTGCCGATTTCCCATGACGAAGTAGTGCATGGCAAGCATTCGCTGATCGACAAGATGCCCGGTGACCGCTGGCAGAAGTTTGCCAACCTGCGGGCCTATCTCACCTTCATGTGGACCCACCCGGGCAAGAAACTCCTGTTCATGGGCTGCGAGTTCGGCCAGTGGCGCGAGTGGAACCACGACCAGCAGCTGGACTGGTACCTGCTGCAGTATCCCGAGCACAAGGGTGTCCAGAAGCTCGTCGGCGATCTCAACACGTTGTATCGCGAGCTGCCAGCGTTGCACCAGCAGGATTGCCAGCCCCAAGGCTTCCAGTGGCTGATCGGAGACGATGCGAAAAACAGCGTTTATGCCTGGCTGCGCTGGAGCAGCGAAGGCGAGCCGTTGCTGGTTGTGGCCAACTTCACACCCGTGCCGCGAGAGGGGTACCGCATTGGTGTGCCGTTCGGCGAGCAGTGGCAAGAAGTACTCAATAGCGATGCCGAGAGCTACGCAGGCTCGAATCTCGGCAACTTTGGCAGCGTGGCCAGCGATGCGGTCGCCAGTCATGGCCAGCCGCTGTCGCTGGCGTTGAATCTGCCGCCGTTGGGGGTATTGATCCTGAAGCCGCAGTAATCCTGCCCAAGGCCGCTCCCCACCCCTGTGGGGAGCATGCCTCATTCGGATATTCCATCTGTTCCCCTACCACCGCATCCGCACGCCCAGACTCCCGATCAACCCATTCAGATCATTGTCATCCACATCACTGCTGTAGTCCGCACTCACGAACATCGCCACCTTGGGCGTCAACCGCGCCACCAACCCCAACCCCAGTTCCACCGTGGCCGAGTTTCGCCCGCTGCTGATCTTGTCCACCTCGTCGAGCTTCACCGTGTCGGCATTGCTGAAGTCGTACCAGACGTTGGTCCGCACATAGGGTTCGATCGGCATCCCACGCACGTTATAGCGCGCGGACAGCTTCGCCCCGACCCGGCCGGTCCAGCTCGGCTGCTCGTTGAAAGCCTCCAGCGTCTCGGCCTGGGCCTGGCTGCCCGGATAGTACTGCTGGTTGATCAACTGCGCCTGGGGCTCGATCACCCAGTGGGCGCCCAGCCCGATGGGAAAGCCACCCTCGACCGAGAAGGTCACCGCATGGCCACTGTCATCGAGCCGCTGGCCGCTCCCGCTGCGGCCATTGACGTCGAAGCGCGTGCCCATAGCCACGGCATCCACGTGCCAGCCCTGGTCATGGGTCATGCTCCAGTACACCCCTAGGCTCTCGCCACTGAGATTCACGGCGCTTTTCTGCCGGTCACCGAGCTGTGCCCGCCTGCCGTCGTAACCGCTCTGCAGGTTGCTGTGACCCACGAAGATCCCCGCGCGATGGACATTGCCCGCACTGGTCTCGCGCACGAACAGGTCCGGGCTGATCTGCAGCTGCTGTCCGGGCGCTTCGAGTTGGCCTGGCACCGGTGCGCCAGGCTCAGGCGCCCCCGGGAAGAACTGCGACCATTGGCTGGCGATCAGGTCGGGTGCCCCTTGGCCATGGCGTACGGCCATGCGTTCGGAAAACGCGTCGAGCGTGCTCAGGTTCAGGCCATTGGCACTGACCGGGTCCAGCGACAATTGCGGTACCGCTTCCTGTTGCAGCAGGCTGGGGAAGGGGTTGTCATCCGAAAGATCAAGGGCGCGGGTCTCCAGCGGGGTTGCCAGAAGCAGCGACGCGGAAACCGCGCAGAAAACATACCCGAGACCTTCAGGGTTCGACGTTTTTTTCATGGCGGTTCTCCTCTGATGTTTACAGCCAATGTCTGGCCTGATGTCACGAGCTGTAAGACTTGATCAGAGGGCGACCCAAACCAGCGCGCCGAGCCCCTGCACGCGCGCAAACACGCGAGCTAGAGGCCCGGAACGTAGTTTTTGTAGTAATACCGTGTACGTGTATCTAAGGAGACGAGTCCAATTGCGTCAAGAAAGTGTGAAGCCAGCTTGACACCTGACCGAAATATGCTAAATGCATGAATATCAAGCCAAATATAGGGGCTATAGGCCGCTTCGCTATTTCAACGCTTGCGGCTATGCCAAATCATTGCAAAAGCTCAACCTCCACCGATAGGGGGAGATGGTCGGACAGGTGAGGCCATGGCTTGTGCCTCAGGATCCGTGGCGCATGACTCTCGGCATTGCGCAGGTAGATACGGTCCAGCCTGAGCATTGGCAGGCGGGCGGGGTACGTCCGGGCAAGCAGGCCGTGGTGGCGTTCGAATGCCTCGTGCAGGTTGCCTTGGCGCGCCAGTGTACGGTTGCCGCGCAGTTGCCAGTCGTTGAAGTCGCCGGCGATGATTACCGGTTCGTCTCCGGGCAGCGAGTCGAGCAAGTGCCGCAGCAGCTCAAGCTGTTTCTGGCGGTGGCTCTCGAGCAGCGAGAGGTGTACGCAGACGGCGTGCACCTTGTGCGGGCCCGGTACATCAAGCACGCAATGCAGAAGCCCGCGGCGCTCGGGACCAGTGATCGAGATGTCCAGGTTACGGTGTTCAAGAATCGGATACTTGGACAGCAGCGCGTTGCCATGATGGCCATCGGGATAGACGGCATTGCGCCCGTAGGCGAAGTCGCTCCACATGCTGTCGGCCAGGAATTCGTATTGGGAGGTCTGCGGCCAGCCCGGGTAGCGGGCAGCGTGACCGTCATGGCTGCCGAGCACTTCCTGGAGAAATACGATATCGGCCTGAGTACTGCGCACGGCATCGCGCAGCTCGGGGAGGATGAAGCGACGATTGAAGGCAGTAAAGCCTTTGTGGGTGTTGACCGTCAGCACCCGCAGCCGGTGTACGGCCGGGGCATTGCTGATGGCGGCGAAACCTGGACTGCCGGCTTCGAGATTCACGGTGACTCCTGGTCGGCGGGGTTACTGCTTAGGACCGGCCAGGCTTCACCGAGGTTCCTCGCGCGTATCAGTCCTCCTCGCGCTGCAGTACGAACAGCAGCAAGGAGCGTCCGGTGACCTCGAACTCGGTCTCGAACTCCAGGCGCTGAGCCTTGCGCAGTTGCGGACGGTCAGTGTCGACCAGGCAACTCCAGTGGCTACCCTCAGGGACCGGGGGCAATACGAACGGCACTGTATCGTGATGGGAATTGACGATGAGCATCAGGGTCGCGTCGGAGCCAGGCCGGGCGATGCCGCTGACCTGCGCGCGGCCATCCATGATCATTCCCAGGCAGCGGCCGTGCGGATCCTGCCATTGCTCCACGGTCATCTCGCTGCCATCGGGGGCCAGCCAGGTGACGTCCTTCACGCCGATCGCTTCGTTGTAGTCGCCAACCAGGAAGCGCGAGCGGCGCAGTACGGGGTATTCCAGGCGCAGCTTGTTGAGGCGCTTGACGAACGTCAGCAGGGCCTTGCCCTCATCGTCGAAGTCCCAGTTGATCCAGCCGATCTCGCTGTCCTGGCAGTATGCATTGTTGTTGCCGTTCTGGGTGCGGCTGAACTCGTCGCCGGCGACGATCATCGGGGTGCCTTGGGACAGCAGCAGCGTGGCGAACAGATTGCGCATCTGGCGCATGCGCAGCTCGGCGATATCAGGGTCCTCGGTCGGACCCTCGGCGCCGCAGTTCCACGAAAGATTGTTGTCGGTGCCGTCCTGGTTGTTTTCGTCGTTGTCCTCGTTGTGCTTCTCGTTGTACGACACCAGGTCGCGCAACGTGAAGCCATCGTGAGCGGTGATGAAGTTGACCGAAGCATAGGGCCTGCGGCCACGGTTGTTGAACAGCTCGCCGGAGGCCGTGATGCGTGAGGCAAAGTCGGCAAGCTGGCCTTCATCGCCTTTCCAGAACGCGCGCGCCGTGTCGCGGAAGCGATCGTTCCATTCCGCCCATCCGGGCGCGAAGTTGCCCACCTGATAGCCGCCCGGGCCACAGTCCCAAGGCTCCGCAATCAGCTTGACCTGGCTCAGCAACGGATCCTGGCGACAGGCGACGAGGAAGCTGTGACGTTCGTCGAAGCCATCATGGTAGCGTCCCAGAATCGTCGCCAGGTCGAAGCGGAAGCCGTCGACATGCATCTCGCCGGCCCAGTAGCGCAGCGAATCGGTAACCAGCTGGAGTACGCAGGGGTGGCTCAGGTCGAGCGTGTTGCCGGTACCGGAATCGTTGATGTAGTAGCGCTTGTCGTCGGGCATCAGCCGGTAATAGGAGGCGTTGTCGATACCGCGCATCGACAGCGTCGGGCCTTGCTCGTTGCCTTCGGCTGTGTGGTTGTAGACCACATCCAGGATCAGCTCGAGGCCATGATGGTGAAGGTGCGCGACCATCTCCTTGAACTCGGCGATCTTGTTGTTGGCCAGATAGCGCGGATGCGGCGCGAAGAACGCGATGCTGTTGTAGCCCCAGTAGTTGTTGAGGCCCTTCTCGAGCAGGTGCTGGTCATTGACGAAGGCGTGGATCGGCAGCAGCTCGATCGACGAGACGCCCAGGTCCTTGATGTGAGTGAGCAGGTCGTCGTTCATCAGGCCGGCGAAGGTACCGCGATTGCCCTCGGGCACGGACGGGTGACGCATGCTGATGCCACGGGTATGGGCTTCGTAGATGACAGTGCGGTCCCAGGGTACTTGCACGCGCTGATCGCGGCCCCAGGTATACGCTGGATCGATGACCTTGCACTTGGGTACGAAGGGGGCGCTGTCGCGCTCGTCGAAGCTCAGGTCGCCGTCGGGGTGGCCGATGGTGTAGCCAAACAACGCCTCCGACCATTTCAGCTCACCGACCAATTGTTTCGCGTACGGGTCGATCAGCAGCTTGTTAGGGTTGAAGCGATGGCCGTTTTCCGGCTCGTACGGGCCGTGGACACGGTAGCCATAGACCAGGCCCGGGTGCGCATCGGGCAAGTAGCCGTGGTAAATCTCGTCGGTGTACTCGGGCAGCTCGATCCGCTCGATCTCGTTTTCACCGCTGGCATCGAACAGGCACAGCTCGACTTTGGTCGCGTTAGCCGAAAACAGCGCGAAGTTCACCCCCAGTCCATCCCAGGTGGCACCGAGGGGGAACGGCTGGCCTTCGCGAATGCGTGTAGGGGCTACGGAGCGATTGGGCTTCTTGGGTGTGCGTGGGGTCATGGCATCCTCTCTTTGACCGGGTAAAGCAGCAGGGCGGCCTACGCCGCCGCGTGCCGAAAAATCGACAGCGTTGAGATGGGTTTCGCGCGTCCATGCGCGGTGGGGACGGGGGCATGGCCCCCGAGGCGTGGCCGTCAGCTCGCTGCGGGCTTTCTGCTAGCGCGGGGCTTTTTCGCAGCGGCGGGCTTGGCCACCGGGCTGGTGGCGACGCTTGGCTGCGGGGCCAGCTTGGTTTCCGCCGCTTCCTTGGGCTTGGCCACGGCTTTCTTGCGCGGGGCGGCCTTGGGGGCCAAGGCTTCGGCTTCGGCTAGTTTGCGGGCCATCTCCCAGTGGCGCTCTTCCTGACCCTCTGGTTGGCCTTCGGACTCCCAGATCTGGTAGGCGAATTCGCGGACACGTTTATCATCGACACTCATTTTCGACGCTCCTGATGCTTATTAGGCATGTTCAATCAACAGGTTGACCGGAAACTCCGCCAGCGCTGCGCTCAGGGACAACTCTCTAGAAGAGCTGACCGCGGCATCGCCGAAAAGTCCCGTGCAATTGGCAGGTGACAAGGCAAACGGCAATATCAGCCGGGTGTCCTCCCAGTTCTGGGCTGGGATCAGTGGAATCGAACCATTGCCAAGCAAGCTTGAAGCCAGCCGCGGCACGATGATGATAGCCCGCTCCCCTTCACCCAGCCGGGCAAAGGCTAGCACCTTGTCAGCGTGCCGCCCCTTTATGTTCAGCGGCAGGTAGTCGCCACGGCGGAAAAGCTCGGGATGCGCCCGGCGGCAGTCGAGCACGCGGGCAATCAGCGCCTGCTTGACCCTGCCATCGCGCCATGTCCCGAGCAGTTCGGCCAGCGGCAGGCTGTCGTCCAGTGCCTGGCGCCGGGCCACGTAGTCCACGGGACGGCGGTTGTCGGGGTCCACCAGGCTCAGGTCCCAGAATTCGTCTCCCTGGTACAGGTCTGGCACCCCAGGCGAGGTCATGCGCAGCATGGCTTGCACCAGGCCGTTGAGCGCGCCAGGGGCGCAGATCAACCCCGCGGCATCGGCGAGCGACTGGCGCAGCTGCTGGCCCTGCTCGTCCAGCAGCAGGCCATCGATGTACGCGGCGCAGGCGCGTTCGTAGGCGTCGTTGGGTGCGCTCCAGCTACTGCGCAGCTTGGCTTCGCGCAGGGCTTTCTGCTGCCATTGGCGAATACGCTCGGCGTATTGCTCCAGGCCCTGCTGATCATCGCTGCGCAGGTCCAGCGGCCAGCTGCCGAGCAGGGTCTGGTAAAGCAGCAGTTCATCGCCGGGGGAGGGCGCCGTGCCGTCTTGCAGCGCTTCGCGCAGCGGTGCGGCCAGCTCGCGCCAATGCTCGGCGCGGCTGGCCAGCCAGGGACCGCGTTCACTGAGCACGGCCAGGCGCGCGCGGCAGTCTTCGCCTCGCTTGTGGTCATGGGTGGCGGTTGCCAGCAGGCTGTCCGGGAAATCGCGCAGGCGCCGCTGCGCCTCATTGTGGAACACCTCGGGCCCGGCACTGAACCGTTCGGCTTCGAAGCCCACGTCGTTGCGCGACAGCAGGCGCGCCGAGCGGTAGAACGCGGTGTCTTCCACAGCCTTGGCCGCGCTGGGCGCGGTGAGCTGCTGGAAACGTACACACGCATGGCGCAGCTGCTTGCGCGGGCGCCCCACCGGCAGTTGGCGCCAGGGCTGGCCCCCGAGCCAGTGCTGCAGGTGATCGAGCACTGGCCAGTCGTTTTCGCTCAAGCTCTGGCGCGCACCCTGCAGGGCCTGCTGGAAAAACGGTTCGTCTTCAGCGGGCCGGCCCAAGGCGTTGATGTAGGTACGATAGACCGGGTAGTGCTCGACCAGTGCCAGCAGCGCGCGGCGAATGGCGCCCAAGGTCAGGTCGCGGGTCATCAGGTCGTCGCGGGCCACTTGCAACAGCGCTTGGGCCACGGACTCGAAGTCGCCGGCCAGGGTGCCGTTGAGTACCAGATGGCGGGCAACCCGAACCTCTTCGGCAAACTCGGGGCGTTCGCTTACCGTGCTCCACAACTCGGTCAGCGGGGCTTCACCGGCAGGGTCGTGTTGCAGCAGCGAAACCTGATTCATGAATTCGTAGCCGGTGGTGCCGTCCACTTGCCAATCCCGGTGCAGCTGCTCGCCGCTGCCAAGGATTTTCTCGACATAGATCGGCAGGTGCTCGATCGCAGCCTCCAACGGCCGTTTCGCCACCAGACGGTCGACCCGACGGCGCAATTTGCGGCAATAGCCGCGCGGGTCGGCCAGGCCATCGATATGGTCGATACGCAGGCCATCGACCAGGCCGCGTTCGATCAGCTCGAACAGCTTGGCATGGGTGGCCTCGAATACGACCGAGCGCTCGACACGCAGGCCGCCGAGCTCGTTGATGTCGAAGAAGCGACGCCAGTTGATGTCATCGGCGGCGGTACGCCAGCTGGCCAGCCGATAGGTCTGGCGCTCGAGCAGCAGGTGCAGGCGCTTGAAGCCTGCCTCCTGGCGGCTGTCGAAGGCTGCAAGGGCAGCGTCCAGGCTCGCGCCCGCGGCAGCCAGGCGGGCCAGTTCGGCATGCAGGGGCACAGCCGCTTGCAGAGGCTGGGCCGATTCCTTGAGCGCGGTGAAATCCTGGGCCAGGGCCTGCAGGCCGGGATCCTCGCTCTGACTGAGAATCCAGCCGTAGTCGCACGGGCAGATAGGAAAACGGTGCTCGTAGTGGCTGATCTCCAGCACCCCATGCCGGGCATCGAAGGTCAGCGGAATCTCGCCGGCCTGCAGGGCGGCGCCGTAGTCACTGCCCAGGAATGGCAGCAACAGTTGCCCCGCCAGCAACGGGTCGCTGGAATGCCACTGGATGTCGAAGAATTCGGCGTACGGGCTGCGGCGTCCCCAGGCGAGAAGGCTCTGCCACCAGGGGTTGTCAGCGCCGCCAACGGCCATGTGGTTGGATACCGTGTCCAGGATGAGCCCCATGCCGTGCTGGCGTAGAGCGCCCACCAGGCGCTCCAGGGCAGGTTCGCCGCCCAGCTCCGGGTTGACCCGGGTCGGATCGACCACATCGTAGCCGTGGCGAGAGCCCGCTCGGGCGGTCAGGATCGGCGAGGCATACACATGGCTGATGCCCAGGCGGGCGAAGTAGGGTACCAGGGGCACTGCGTCATCAAGGGTGAAATCGGAGTGAAATTGCAGGCGTACGGTGGCGGTCAAAAGCTTCATCGGTCACGCTCATGGGCTTGTTCACGGGCCTGGGCCAAGAGCTCCAGGCGGCGGGCGGCGTCACTGTCATCGAGCAGTTCGCGTGCCTCGAGCGCGAAGCGGCGGCGCCAGTTGGGATGGCCGTCGGTGGTGCCCGGCAGGTTGGGCTGCTCGTCGCTGCCGAGCAGGTCTTCCAGCGGCACCAGCACCAGCGGCGCGCGGGTAAGCCCCAGGTAGCGGATAGACGCGTCGATCACTGTCTCGTTGCTGTCCGTATCAATATGGAAGGCATCTTTCAAGGTACGGCGCAGCCCCTGGGCTTCCATCTGGCGGCCATGGCGCAACTCGCGCTCGGTAGTGGCATCGACCAGCAGCAGACGGCTCTGCCAGTCGATATCACGTGCTTCGAGCCAGCCGGCCAATGGCGCCAGATCATGGGTGCCGGTGGTGGCCAGGGCGTTGTCGGGCCAATCGGGAATGGGCAGGAAATGCCCCGGAGGGTCTTGTTCGAACGGCAGCACGCGCATGCCCAGGACTGCTTTTTTCGCGAGCTTCTCGCGCAGGCCTTCGGGCACGGTGCCCAGGTCTTCCCCCAGCACGATGGCCTGGTGGCGCACAGACTCGAGGGCCAGCAGGCGCAGCAGGTCCTGCAAGGGGTACTTGACGTAAGCACCTTTGTCAGGCTTGGCGCCCTGGGGAATCAACCACAGGCGTTGCAGGCCCATGACATGGTCGATACGCAGGCCGCCGGCGTGGGCGAAGTTGGCGCGGAGCATCTCGATGAAGGCCCGGTAACCATTACGCCGCAGCCCCTCGGGGGAGAAACCGCAGATACCCCAATCCTGGCCATGGCGATTGAGAATATCAGGCGGCGCGCCGACGGTCAGGCCCGCGAGCAGCTCGTCCTGACGGCTCCAGGCCTGGCTCCCGGCGCCATCGGCGCCCACGGCGAGATCGGCGATCAGGCCAACGGCCATGCCATTGCTGCGGGCGGCCAGCTGTGCTCTCTGCAGGCTGCGTTCGGTCAGCCACTGGCAGAAGACATGGAATTCGACGGCGTCGGAGCCTGCCTTGGCAAAGGCCTCGATGTCAGGACTGTGCGGGTTCTGCCAGGCAGCAGGCCAGTCGCGCCAATCCCCACCCAGGCCTTCGGCCACCGCGTGGGCTTGCAGCACTTCGAAACGGCAGTGGTGTTCAAGCGCTTCACCGCCGGCGGCGCGGAAACTGTCGAAATCCACGCGCTGCGGGTGATCACCGTTGGCAAAGTCGTTGTAGAGTGCCCGCAGCAGTTGCTCATGGGCAGCGGCGGCGTGAGGCCAGTCGACCAGTGGCAGGCGGTGCAGTGCGTCGAGGGTTTCCTGCAGACCGCAGGCTTCGATGGCCATGCGCACGGCGCGCTCGCCGAGTACCGCCTCCGGGCTGGAGTAAAGGCTGTTGAGCAGCAGGCGGCTCGAGGGCGAGTAGGGACTGTAGTGCTCTTGACCGGCACTGCTCAAAGCGTGCAGGGGGCTGATCGCCAGAGCGTCGGCACCGCGCTCGGCAGCGCTGCGCGCAAGCTGCTCCAGCGCCATGCAATCGCCGTAGCCGCCATCACCGGTACGGCGCAGGCTGTACAACTGGGCGCTCAGACCCCAGCAGCGCGGGGCACCATGCTCCGCACCGTCTGCCAGGCTGTAGCACTGCGCGGGGGCTACGGCGAGGGTGAAATGCTGTCCGTCAAAGCTGACCTGGTGGTAGCCGACGGGGAGGTCGCCAGGCAAGCGTGCCTGATCGTCCAGCAGCAATTCGCGCTCGGTGCCGTCTTCGAGGATGACGCGACCTTGGCTCTGGGCACCGAAATAAGTTCGCAGGGCCAGCGGCTTGCCGACTGTGCAGGTCAGCAGGGGCGGCAGATGATTGGCATCGTGTGCTTCTTCCAGTGTCTTGATGCTGTCGGCGATGGCTGCGTCATCCGCGGCGGGGTGACCCAGGCCGTCGAGGACCCGGCGCAAGACCGAATCCTCGACCTGTTGCGGACGGCCATTGGCATCGATCCAGTCACGGGCGACGCCGGCCTTGGCAGCCAGGTAATGCAAGGGCTGTTGGCTCATGTAGCCTCCTGGCCTGGGGAAATCAGGCTGACCACGCAGCTGCGCGGTGCCAGTTCGGTGTCGGAATGCTCGATTTCGGCGCTGTCGAACAGCCAGCGTTCCCGCGTTGGCAGGTCGACCGTTTGCGCCTGGTCGCCGAGGTTCAGGTCGATGCGCAGGATCTGCCCATCACCCAGCCGCCAGCGCGCACTGAGAGCCTTTTCTCCGTGCACGTTCGCGCCCAGCGGACGGGTACCGGGCAACGCCGGGATCACATGGGCCCGGCGCAGCGCCAGTAGCTGGCGATAAAGCGCCTGCCAGGCGTGGGACGACTCGTCGTTGGCGTCGGGATGCGAGGCCTCGAACGTCGAGGCAGCATTGGGATCAGGAATGCGTTCGCGCTGCTCGGCTTCGGCAAATGCGCCGAAGCTCGCGAACTCGCCGCGGCGGCCCTCCCGCACGGCATCGGCCAGTTCGTCATGGAAATCGGTGAAAAACAGAAACGGCTGGCGGCTGCCGTGCTCGTCACCCATGAACAACAGCGGGATCATCGGAGACAGCAGTAGCAACGTGGTCGCGGCGCGCAGCGCTTCTGGCGGGCACAGCCTGGTTAGGCGTTCGCCGAAGGCGCGGTTGCCTATCTGATCGTGGTTCTGCAGGAACAGAACGAACGAAGCAGGCTCGAGATGGCCGCTGGGCTCGCCCCGTGGCTCGCCATGGCGGTTCTCCTGTCCCTGGAAGACAAAGCCTTCGCCAAGACAACGCGCCAGTTTCTCGATCGGCGCATCCTTGTAGTCTTCGTAGTAGCCTTCCACTTCGCCGGTCAGTAGCACGTGCAAGGCGTTATGGCCGTCGTCGTTCCATTGGGCATCGATGCCCTTTTCAAGCAAGTCAGCCTGGTTGTGCTCGTTTTCCAGCACCAGCCACACCTGGCGCCCAGGCGTTACGGCCTTGCGGACCCGCTGGGCCAGTTCGACCAGAAAGCCCGGGTCGTTGATCGCATGCACCGCATCGAGGCGCAAGCCATCGAAGCGGTAGTCGCAAATCCACATCAGTGCATTCTGGATGAAGTACTCACGCACTTCTGGCCGGCGAAAATCGATTGCCGCGCCCCATGGGGTCTGGCGGTCTTCGCGGAAAAAAGGGCTGGCATAGGCATGCAGGAAATTGCCGTCTGGGCCGAAGTGGTTGTAGACCACGTCAAGCATGACCATCATCCCATGGCCGTGGGCCTGGTCGATGAGCGCGCACAGGTCATGGGCGCTGCCGTAGTTGTGTTGAGGCGCATAGGGCAGGACACCGTCATACCCCCAGTTGCGCTCTCCAGGAAAGGCGTTCACCGGCATGAGCTCGATGGCGCTGACGCCAAGATCGGCCAGTTGCGGCAACCTGGCCGCTACCCCTTCGTAGCCACCCAGCACGCCGACATGCATCTCCTGGATGACTGCCTCGTGCCAGGGGCGGCCATGCCATTCATGTTTCCACTGATAGCCCGCGAGATCGACTACCTCGCTCGGGCCGTGGACGCCTTCAGGCTGGAAGCGCGAGGCCGGGTCTGCAACCTCCAGGTCATCATCGATCACGAAGTGGTAGCGATCACCGGCCCGGCAGGGGGCGACGCCCCCGTACCAGCCGTCTTTTTCAGGCAGCAATCCGATCGCTGCCTGTCCTGCAAGCTTCAACGTCACGCTGCGCGCATCCGGCGCCCAGAGGGCGAAGCGCGCCGACGTGGCGTCAATCATCTGTACGCCATGCTGGAGCATCGTCGGCACCTCTGATCAGTAACGCGCGTATTGGGCCTGTTGCACCAGTTCTTCGTACAGCCGGGCGTAGGGTTCCACCGCCTGGCACCAGTTGAAGGGCTGCGTCATCGCCAGGCAGCGCATGGCGTTGAGCAGGTCTTTTTTCTCATGCACGTAGAAGGCACGGCTCAGGGCTTCGCGGTAGCTGTCGACGGTGGACTCGTTGAACAGGAAACCCGTCACGCCATTCTCGATGGTGTCCGCCAGCCCCCCGGTGTTACGCGCAACGGGCAACGAACCGAAACGCTGCGCGTACATCTGGCTGAGGCCACAAGGCTCGTAGCGAGATGGCATGAGCAGGAAGTCGCTGCCTGCGAACATGCGCCGGGCGTCGGTTTCGTTGAAGCCGATGCGCACGCCGATCTTGCCGGGATGACGCAGGGCCAGCTCGCGCATGGCCTGTTCTTCTTCCGGCTCGCCGCGGCCAATGATTGCGATCTGCCCGCCCTGGCTGACAATGTAGTCGGCCACGCCCAGGGTCAGGTCGAGGCCTTTCTGGTAGACCAGTCGTGAAACCACGGCGAACAGGGGGCCCGTGGACGGGTCGAGCTCGAACAGGTCACGCACCTGCTGGGCGTTGCGCGCCTTGCCTTCCCAGTCGTTGATGCTGAAGTTGTGGACCAGGTGCTTGTCGGTGGAAGAGTCCCAGCTCTCGTCGATGCCGTTGGGAATGCCGCTGAGCAGGCCCTGCTGCGCCTTGCTGCCAAGGAAGCCGTCCAGCCCGCAGCCGAAGTCCGGGGTGGTGATCTCCTGGGCGTAGGTCGCGCTCACGGTAGTGATGTGGCTCGAGTAGGCCAGCCCAGCCTTGAGATAGGAGAGCTTGCCGTAGAACTCCATGCCTTCCTGCTGCAGGGCATGGGCAGGGATCGCCAGCTCCGGGCAGCTGCCACGGCTGTAGACGCCCTGGTAGGCCAGGTTGTGGATGGTGAAGAGAGTGGGGGTGCTCAGGCCGCGCCAGTGCATGTAGGCCGGTGCCAGGCCGGCTGGCCAGTCGTGGGCGTGCACCAGCTCCGGGGTCCAGTGAACCATGCCCTCGCCAGCGGCGATTTCCGCGGCGGCCAGGCCCAGGCGGGCGAAGCGGATATGATTGTCGGGCCAGTCGCGGCCATTGTTGGCCCCATAGGGAGTGCCCTCGCGCTGGTAGAGCTCGGGGCAGATCAAGACGTAGATCACCAGGCCATCGGTAAGGTCCATGCGGCCGATCTTGCAAGCCGGGAGGGCGGCGTGGCCAGGCAGTTCACCGACGATATGAATCGGGTTGTCGCTGTCCAGCACTTGCGGATACCCGGGGATCAGGACACGGACATCGTGCAGCTGGCGCATGGCCTTGGGCAAGGCGGAGGAAACGTCGCCCAGGCCGCCGGTCTTGACCAGATCGGCGATTTCGGAAGTAACGAACAGCACTTTTCGCTTTTGAGTACCGGGTCGGCGCTGGGCGCCAGGTGCCTTGCCTGTCGTTGCGAGGTCCGGCACATGCGGCTCGCGGGTATCCGGATTGAAAATCTCTACATGAGGTTCGACAGCGGCACTGATCATACTTCTCTCTCCGTCCCTATGGTGCGGTGCTCGCACTCTTTGCATTACATCGTGTTGGTTTTCTCTCTGATGGATTGCGTATTGCACACACCCCGTGACTTCGCACGCATCTACTTCGCGATCCGGCCCTAGGGTCGACAGCATGCTTGCGAAGGGGTGGGTGGGCCTGGCCAGGAAGTCCTGTCGCGTGGCCTACTTCTTTGCTGACCTGCCGCGCCGCTGGAAAGTTTCGACTGTTTTCAGTCGGTTGCCTCAAGCGGGTAGGAAAGGTCGAATCTGAGTGTAGGAGAGAAAGTGATAAAAATGTGACCCACTGGTCACTTTAGCGATGAGGGAGGGGAACTTTTTGTTGAGAGGGGTGAAGAATGGGCTATATGCGGGGTGTCGTGGTGGGCAAAGTGCCGCTCCTGCAGGGGCTGCAGGAGGGCCATGTGGAAATCAGAGGCTGACGGACTTTCCGTCGCCGCGCGCTTGTTCGAGCATGAGGCTCAGTCGGGCGACTTTGGCTTGCAGCTGGTCGCGCTCATCTTTGAGCTGACGCAACTCATCGCGGCGTACCGAGACATAAAGGGTCTGGACTGGGGTAGCTCGCATTAGGGTTCCCATTTGCACACCTCGCAATTGGTTTATGACATTACAAGCGTAGACCGCTCGGACGGCCGCGATTCTGAATTCTTTTTAAAGACATGGGAACTTTTTTGTTTATGGTTGTCGCGCCGTTCGTCGCTGAACCATGTGCTAGGGTGCTGGACTAACCTCAAAACCAGAAGCTGAAACAAGAGTCGCGTTGTCATCCATATCGAAGGGGAGCATTGGCTCATGCAATTGGGAATCGTCGGACTGGGCCGCATGGGCGGCAATATCGCAAGACGGCTGATGCGCGCCGGCCATAAGACCGTCGTCCACGACCGCAATCATGACGCGGTCACGACCCTGGCCCGCGAGGGCGCAGTCGGCGCCCACGACCTGGGCGCGCTGGTACAGAAGCTCGAAGCGCCACGCGCCGTGTGGGTCATGCTGCCGGCCGGCGAGCCGACCGAGCAGACCATCGCGCAGCTGGCCGACCTGCTCGCCCCAGGCGATGTGATCATCGATGGCGGCAATACCTTCTACAAGGACGATGTCCGCCGCGCCGCGACGCTGGCCGAGCGCAATCTGCACTATATGGATGTCGGCACCTCTGGCGGCGTCTGGGGCCTGGACCGCGGCTATTGCATGATGATCGGCGGCGAGCCTGAGGTATTCCAGCGCCTGGAGCCGATATTCGCCGCGCTCGCACCCGGGGTCGGCGACATTCCCCGGACCCGTGGTCGCAGTGGCGAACCAGGTCGCGCAGAGCAGGGCTATATCCATGCCGGTCCGCCCGGGGCGGGGCATTACGTGAAAATGGTCCACAACGGCATCGAGTACGGCCTGATGCAGGCCTATGCCGAAGGCTTCGACCTGTTGCGCAGCAAGGGCGGTGATGCCTTGGCGCCCGAGCAGCGCTTCGACCTCGACCTGGGGGAAATCGCCGAAGTATGGCGGCGCGGCAGCGTGGTCACGTCCTGGTTGCTTGACCTGACCGCCGACGCCCTGGTGGCCGACCCCCAGCTTGCGGAGTTCAGCGGCTCGGTGTCGGACAGCGGCGAAGGGCGCTGGACCATCGACGCGGCCGTGGAGCAGGCGGTGCCGGTGCCCGTGCTTTCCAGTGCGCTGTTCGCGCGCTTCCGTTCGCGTCAGCAGGAGGGCACCTACGGTGACAAGCTGCTGTCGGCCATGCGCCTTGGGTTCGGTGGTCATGTCGAGAAGCGCGAATGAAGAAGACCACTATCGAGGCAGCTCCGCCCTGCACGCTGTTTCTGTTCGGCGCCAATGGCGACCTGGTCAAGCGCCTGTTGATGCCGGCGCTTTACAACCTCAGCCGCGACGGCTTGCTGGACAAGAACCTGCGTATCGTCGGCGTCGACCATAACCAGGCCACTGCTGGCCAGTTCGCCGAGCGTCTCGAAGCCTTCATGCGCGAGCGCGAGGTGGGCGGTGAGGGCGCCAGCAAGTGCTTCGACGACCAGCTCTGGGGTAGCATCGCGACAGGGCTGGACTACCTCACTGGAGACTTCCTCGACCCGGCGACCTACGAAGGCATCGGCCAGTACATCGAAAAGTCGGGCACTCGCAACGCGGTGTTCTATCTCGCCACTTCGCCCCGGTTCTTTCCCGAAGTCGTGCAGCGCCTGGGCGCGGCCGGCCTGCTGAATGAGGCCGAGGGCCATTTCCGCCGCGTGGTGATCGAAAAGCCCTTCGGCACCGACCTTGCCAGCGCCGAGGCGCTCAATGCCTGCCTGCTCAAGGTCATGCAGGAACGCCAGATCTACCGTATCGATCATTACCTGGGCAAGGAAACGGTACAGAACATTCTGGTCAGCCGCTTCTCCAACGGGCTGTTCGAATCCTTCTGGAACAATCACTACATCGATCATGTGCAGATCACCGCTGCCGAGACCGTGGGGGTCGAGGGGCGTGGCGCTTTCTATGACAGCACGGGCGCCCTGCGCGACATGGTTCCCAACCACCTGTTCCAGCTGCTGGCCATGGTGGCGATGGAGCCGCCCGCAGCATTCGCGGCCGACGCGGTGCGCAGCGAGAAGGCCAAGGTGATCGGTGCCATCCGTCCGCTGTCGCGAAACATGGCGCTGAAAAATTCCGTGCGCGGCCAGTACGTGGCGGGTACGCAAGGCGCCAGGGACGTGCCGGGGTATCGGGAGGAACCCAAGGTCGACCCCCAGAGCCAGACCGAAACCTATGTCGCGCTCAAGGTGATGATCGACAACTGGCGCTGGGTCGGCGTGCCGTTCTACCTGCGCACCGGCAAGCGCATGAGCGTTCGCGACACCGAGATCGCCATCTGCTTCAAGCCGGCGCCCTATGCTCAGTTTCGCGACTCCGACGCCGAGCGGCCCAAGCCCAACTATTTGAAGATCCAGATCCAGCCCAACGAAGGCATGTGGTTCGACTTGCAGGCCAAGCGGCCAGGGCCCGACCTGGTGATGGAGAACGTCCAGCTCGGCTTTGCCTACAAGGACTTCTTCGAGATGACGCCGTCTACCGGCTACGAGACGCTGATCTACGACTGCCTGACAGGGGACCAGACACTGTTCCAGCGCGCCGATAACATCGAGAACGGCTGGCGTGCGGTACAGCCGTTCCTCGATGCGTGGGCCGCGGACGGCGAAGTACATACCTATCCAGCCGGCGAGGATGGCCCGGCGGCCGGCAACGATCTGTTGGCCCGGGACAAGCGCGAGTGGCATCCGCTCGGCTGAACGACAAGGAGAAGACATGCCTGCGTTGATCGAAGACTACGCCCTGCTGGGCAACTGCCGCAGTGCTGCGCTGGTCAGTCTGGATGGGTCGCTTGATTGGCTGTGCCTGCCCCGTTTCGACGCACCGGCAGTGTTCGCGTCCATGCTGGGCAATGAAGAAAACGGCCGCTGGCGCCTTGCCCCCAGCGATCCGCTGGAGCACGTGCAGCGCGAGTATCTGGAAGACAGCCTGGTGCTGCGTACCACCTACGTCACTGCCCAGGGCCTCGCACAGGTCACCGACTGGATGCCGCTGGACGAGGCCAATGCGGTCGTGCGCGTGGTCGAAGGGCTGGCGGGCGAAACATGTTTCGAGATGGACCTGGTCATGCGCTTCGATTATGGCCGCAGCGTGCCTTGGGTCGAAAAGCACGATCCATTGACCCTCACCGCCGTCGCTGGCCCCGATCGGCTCATCCTGCGCAGCAGCGTCGCGACCCACGCCCAGGACCACCACACGGTCAGTCGCTTTCGCGTGGCGGCGGGGGAGCGCCAGGTCTTCGTCCTGCTTCACCAGGCCTCGCACCTGACCCAACTGCCGGAGCTCGACGCCGACCAGGCCTTGCAGCATACCCTGGAGCAGTGGCAGGCCTTTGCCTCCCGCTGCCCTGATGTCGGAGACTGGACGCCGCAGGTCAAGCGCTCGCTGATCACCCTCAAGGCCATGACCTACGCGCCAACCGGCGGTATCGTCGCGGCGGTGACCACCTCGCTGCCCGAGCACCTGGGCGGCGAGCGCAACTGGGATTATCGCTACTGCTGGTTGCGTGACGCGACCATGACCCTGCTCGCATTCATGAACCTGGGCTACTTCGAAGAGGCCGCCGCCTGGCGCGAGTGGCTGATGCGCTCGGTGGCGGGCAATCCGGAACAGATGCAGATCATGTATGGCCTGGCGGGCGAGCGGCAGTTGCCGGAGCGCACGCTGCCCTGGCTTGCAGGCTATGAAGGCTCGCAGCCGGTACGCGTCGGCAATGCCGCGGCCCAGCAGCACCAGCTGGACATCTACGGAGAAGTGGCCGACGCCATGAGCCAGGCGATCCGCGGCGGCTTGCCGCGCCTGCCCCGCAGCGCGGCGCTGGCGCGGTTGATCATGCCGTACCTGGAGCGCATCTGGCGCGAGCCGGATGAAGGCATCTGGGAGGTGCGCGGCGGATGCCAGCACTTCGTTCACTCCAAGGTCATGGCCTGGGTGGCTTTCGACCGCGCCGCGGGGCTCGCCGATGGTACGGAGGAGGACCGCGAGCGCGGCCGGCATTACCGCGAGGTGGCTGCGCAGATCCACCGTGAGGTCTGCGAAAAGGGGCTGGACCCGGAAGGCACGTATTTCGTCCAGGCCTACGGTTCCCTCGAGATGGATGCCAGCCTGTTGCAGATTGCCCTGACCGGCTTCCTGCCCGCGGACGACCCGCGCTTCTTGCGTACCCTGGAGCAGATCGAGAAACGCTTGCTGCGCCACGGCTTGCTGCTGCGCTACGACACTGACAGCGGCTGCGATGGCCTCGATCCGGGGGAGGGTACCTTCCTGGTATGTTCGTTCTGGTTGGCGGATGTCTATGTGCTGCTGGGCCGCCAGGACGACGCCCGGGCGCTGTATGAGCGCCTGACCGGGCTGTGTAACGACGTCGGCCTCCTGGCGGAACAATACGAGCCGGTCAGCGGGCGCATGCTGGGTAATTTCCCGCAGGCATTCAGTCATATCGGCATCATCAATACAGCGTTGAACCTTCATCGGGCGCAGTGCCCGGCGCGGGACAGGGCGCAGTGCGGATGAGTCCGGTTTTTGGCAAATGTGCAGCAAGGAGGGTGCGCTATAGTCCGGCCCAGTGACCCCTTTCCCCTGCAGGAGTGCCGCCGTGACCGAGTACAGCGCGTTCAAGGTAGAACTGACCCACAACATCGCCCACGTCCAGATCAATCGCCCCGAGAAGCTGAATGCCATGAACGCGGCGTTCTGGGATGAAATCGGCTCGATCTTCCAATGGATCGACGACACCGATGCCGTGCGGGTAGTGGTCTTGAGTGGTGCGGGCCAGCATTTTTCCGCAGGCATCGACCTGGCGCTGCTGGCCTCGCTGGCCAGCCAGTTGGAGCAGGACGTGGGCCGCAGCGCCCGCTCGTTGCGGCGTACAATCCTGCGTCTGCAATCGTGCATCAATGCCGTGGACAATTGCCGCAAGCCGGTGCTGGCCGCGATCCAGGGCTATTGCATCGGCGGCGCTATCGATCTGGTGTCGGCCTGCGACATGCGCTACTGCAGCAGTAACGCGCAGTTTTCCGTCAAGGAGATCGACATGGGCATGGCTGCCGATATCGGTACCCTGCAGCGCCTGCCGCGCATCATTGGCGATGGCATCCTGAGGGAGCTGGCCTACACAGGGCGTACGGTCCACGCACCCGAAGCCCAGGCCGTCGGCCTGGTGAACCGCGTGTACGACGACCAGGCCTCGCTGCTCGACGGTGTCTTTGCCATCGCGGCCGAAATTGCGACAAAATCGCCCATTGCCGTGGCCGGCACCAAACAGATGCTTGGCTATATGCGCGACCACACTGTCGAGGATGGCCTGGAATACATCGCCACCTGGAATGCCGCCATGCTGCAATCCAACGACCTGCGCGTCGCCATGGCGGCGCACATGAGCAAACAGAAACCCGAGTTCGCCGACTGACCTGCAGCGGCGGGCGCGCCAAGGAACCCGATCATGTCAGCACGCTGGAACACCGCAGTACTCGACCCGCAACTCACTGGAGGCTGGGCCGTGGCCCGTAGTTCCGAAGGGTTCCTGACGGATGACAATGGCGCGCTGTTCCCCCGCGACTGGCTGAAGCGCCAGGACCTGGACGTGCTCTGCGAACACGGCATCGGCCACTACGACGGCGAACCCGTGTTCCTGCTCGAGCTGCGCGCGCCAGGGTCGGTCTCCGGCTGCAGTTGGCGCGGCCTGCGCTCGTTCATGCTCGAAGGCGATTTCGATACCTACAAGATACTCGGCTACGCGGCGCAGATCGGTACCTGGGCCCGCGAGCACCGGTTTTGCGGCAGTTGCGGCCAGGCCATGAGCCAGATCCACTGGGAGCGGGCGATGTACTGCGCGGCGTGCGAGCTGCGCAGCTACCCGCGGATCTCGCCAAGCATGATCGTGCTGGTGACCCGTGGCGACGAGATCCTGCTGGCGCGCTCGCCGCGATTCGTAGCCGGGGTGTACAGCACCCTGGCCGGTTTCGCCGAGCCGGGTGAGTCGGCCGAGGACTGCCTGGTGCGCGAAGTACGCGAGGAAGTCGCGGTCGAGGTCAGCAATATCCAGTACGTCGGCAGCCAGTGCTGGCCGTTCCCGCATTCGATGATGCTGGGTTTCCATGCCGAGTACGCGGGCGGGGAGATCATCATGCAGCCGGACGAGATCGAGGATGCCCAGTGGTTCAACGTGCACGCCCTGCCACCTCTGCCCGCCGGGCGTTCGATCGCACGCTACCTGATCGACCTGTATGTGGCGCGCCGGCTAGGCCTGGCCGAACCAGTGCTGCCACGCTAGGCGTACGGTCAGCGCCAGCACCACGGTAATGAACACCGGACGGATGAACTTGCTGCCGCCGCTGATTGCCGTTCGCGCGCCAAGGTAGGCGCCCACCATCAAGGCCGAACCCATCGCCAGGCCGACCAGCCAGTCGACCTGGCCCGAGAAGATGAACACCGAAAGCGACGCGGCATTGCTGACGAAGTTCATGCTGCGGGCCACTCCGCTGGCGCGAACCAGGTCGATGGGGTAGATCAGCAGAGTACTGACTGTCCAGAACGCGCCAGTGCCGGGGCCGGCTACGCCGTCGTAGAAGCCCAGGGTCAAGCCCTGCGGCAGCTGCCAGGTCTTCTTGATAGGCGCATCGGCATCTAGCGGCGCCTTGGGCGTGCCGCCAAACAGCAAGTAGATGCCGCAGGCAAACACCACCACAGGAAGCATCTTGTTCAGCCACTCGGCAGGCAGGTAATGGGCGACCCCTGCACCGATGATTGCCCCGGCCAACGTGCCAAACAGCGCTGGGCGCCACTGCGCAGGGTGGAACAGCTTGCGCCGGTAGTAGGCGAAGCTGGCCGTGGCCGAGCCGAACGTGGAGCTGAGCTTGTTGGTGCCCAGTACCAGGTGCGGCGGCATGCCTGCGGTCAGCAGGGCAGGCACGGTGAGCAGGCCGCCCCCGCCGGCGATGGCATCGATGAAGCCGGCGGCAAAGGCGACGACGGCGAGGATCAGCAAGGTTAGCGGTTCAACACTGAGTTCGAATGGCATTGTCATTATCGCGGCAGGGCGCAGAAGGGCTGCACCGAAGGGATGGCATGGTAAACGGCGAGGGCCTGGGTTGCCAGCCCGCTTCGGCTCAGGCTTTGGTGGGGGTCTTGCGGACCTGTCTCGGCTTGTCCTTCACGCTGGTGCTCTTGCCTTTTGCGCCGCTGCTCTTGCGCTTCTTCTTCCATGGCGTCCCGCCTTTGCCCGCAGGCGCCGGCCCGCTGATGCGCAGCTGCAGCCCGGAACAGCGCTCCACCTGCTTGCTCATCCAGGCAGATTGCTTGCCGACGAATTCATCCAGGCTCATCTCGCCGCTCTGGACCATGTCCAGGGCCTGCTCCCAGATCGCCGTGGTGCCCGGGTCGGCGATGGCACGGGGTACGGCGTCGATCAGGCTGAACGCGGGAGGGGTGGCGCACAGCGCCTTGCCTTGCTTGACCAGGTAACCGCGGTCGATCAGGCCCTGGATGATGCCGGCACGGGTGGCCTCGGTGCCGATGCCGGTGGTGTCCTTGAGCTTCTGCTTGAGGCGCGGGTCGTCCACCAGCTTGGCAACGTTCTTCATGGCCTTGATCAGGTCGCCTTCGGTAAAGGGCTTGGGCGGCTGGGTCCAGAGGTCCTTCAACTGGTGGGCAAGCACCGCGCAATCCTGCCCTTTGCGCAGCGCTGGCAGAACCTGGGCGGGCGGGGGCTCGCGGCCCTTGCCTGGGGTAAGCGCCTCGGGCAGGGCGCGGCGCCAGCCCGGCTCGACAATCTGCTTGCCAACGGCGCGCAGAGCATGGCCTGCACAGTCGAAGTCGGCCTGGGTGCGATCGAATTCGTGGTTCGGCAGGAACTGCGCCAGGTAACGGGCGCGGATCAGTGTGTAGACCGACTTGTATTTGGGCGGTAGCCGCGAGGGGTCGCTGGCGACTGCGGTGGGGATGATCCCGTGGTGGGCGGTGACCTTGGCATCGTTCCAGGCCCGGGAGCGGCGTTGCGGTTCAAGGTACGGCTGCAGAGGCGCAAGGCTGGCATCGGCACGCTGCAGGGCACCCAGGATGCCCGGTGCCTCGCTGTGCTGGCTCAGGGGCAGGTAGCCACAGTCACTACGCGGATAGGTGATCAGCTTGTGGGTTTCGTACAGCGCCTGGGCAATATCGAGGGTCTCCTGAGCGCCGAGGCCGAATTTCTTCGAGCACAGCTCCTGCAGGGTGCCAAGGTCGAAGGGCAGCGGCGCGGCTTCACGCACGCGCTCGGTCGCCACCTTCACCGCACGCGCCGTGCCTGCAGCGCCAATGTCGGCGGCGGCCTGCTGGGCCAGGCCCTGGTTCAGGCAGCGGCCCTGGTCGTCACAGGCATCCTCGGCTGCGCGCCACTGGGCGTTGAATGCGGTGCCGGCATGCTCCAGCTTCACATCGATGCTCCAGAAGGGCACCGGCACGAAGTCGGCGATGCTGCGGTCACGGTCGACTACCAGGCGCAGGGTCGGCGTCTGTACCCGGCCCACCGGCAATACGCCCTGATAACCTGACTTCTGGCCGAGCAATGTGAAGAGTCGGCTCATGTTCATGCCGATCAGCCAGTCTGCACGGGAGCGGCCCAGCGCGGAATGGTAGAGGCTGAAAGTGTCCTGGCCGGGAAGCAGCTTGCCCAGGGCCTTGCGGATGGACGCGTCGTCCAGTGCCGACAGCCACAGTCGCTGGATGGGCCCCCGGTAGCGGCAGTGCTCGACCAGCTCACGGGCGATCATTTCGCCTTCGCGGTCGGCATCGGTGGCGATCACCAGTTCGCTTGCCTCGCCAAGCAGGCGCTTGACCGCCTTGAACTGACTGGCCGTCTTGGGCTTGACCAGCATTTTCCATTTGACCGGGATGATCGGCAGGTCGGCCAGGACCCATCGCTTGTAGCGTTCGTCATAGCTGTCGGGCGGAGCGGTTTCAAGCAAGTGGCCGATACACCAGGTGACACAGACACCGGTGCCTTGCCAGCAGCCGTCTGCCTTGCGGGTCGCGCCCAGAATCTTGGCGATGTCTTTGGCTTGGGAGGGTTTTTCGCAGAGAAAGAGGCGCATGGCCGGGCAACGCTTCGTCAGCAGGGATGGCCGACAGGATGCGCAAAACAACGCGGGGAGGCAAGGAGAAATCTGTATGGATGTACAGTTTCGCAGGGTGTGGCATCAGGGCCGCCGCGCGGCCCCAGCCATCATTCGATCACACGGTCTCGCAGGTATCACGCACCATGTCCACATGCGGGATGCCGGCTTCGAGGAACTCCTCGCTGACGACCTTGAAACCCAGGCGCTCGTAGAAAGCAGTGGCGTGCACCTGGGCCGACAGCATCTGCTGCTTGAGGTTGCGCTTCTGCGCCTCCTCGATCACGGCCTGCATCAGTGCATCGCCGACCTTCAAGCCTCGCCAGTCCTTGAGTACGGACACGCGTCCGATATGTCCGTCAGGCAGCAGCCGCGCGGTACCTACCGGGTAGTCTCCCTCAAGCGCCAGGAAGTGCAGGGCACCCTGATCATCGGAGTCCCACTCGAGCTCGGGCGGTACGCTCTGTTCGGCGATGAACACCGCCTCGCGGATACGGCGGATATCAGCGTTGTCTTTTTGCCAGTCAGCGAGGCGAACCCGGATCTTATTCATTGGCGAATCCCAAACTTCCTTGTTTGATCAACTGGCAGACCAAGGTCAGCCCTTCTTCGTTCTGCAGCCATTTGGCGAGGTTTTCGACGTGCAGGGCGTCGGCGGCGCAGATCAGCTTCAGCAGCTCGCGCAGATCGCCCGAAACCAGGCGGCTCTGGCCGCTGGCGAACAGCAGCAGGTTGTCGTCCACTTCCGACCAGGCCAGGCGGGCGCTTGGGTTGCGGACCAGGATCGCGCCCTGTTCGAGGCTGTCGGTGAGCTCTGCTTCGCTGAGCTCTTCACCATTGACCAGTTCCGGATAGCGCGGCTCGGTCATGAACTGGCCGAACCAGGTGAGCAGCAGGCGTTCGTCACCCATGTGCTCCGTCAGCAGGCCCTTGAGGCGGTCCAGGGCGTCGTGCTGGATCTGGTGCGGGTCGCTGACAGGCTGGGCGTCGGCGTCGCTGTAGCGCTCTTCGTCCGGCAGGAACTGGCTCAGGAAGTCGGTGAAGTGGGTCAGCACTTCGGCCGCGCTTGGAGCGCGGAAGCCGACCGAGTAGGTCAGGCAGTCGTCTTCGGCAACGCCGTAGTGGGCCAGGCGCGGCGGCAGGTAGAGCATGTCGCCGGGCTCCAGGGTCCACTCGCCGCTCTGCTCGAAGTCGGCCAGGATACGCAGGTCGGCATGCTCGATCAGCGGGCTGTCGCTGTCGCACATCTGGCCGATCTTCCAGTTGCGCTTGCCCTGGCCTTGCAGCAGGAACACGTCGTAGTTGTCGAAGTGCGGACCGACGCTGCCACCTGGGGCGGCAAAGCTGATCATCACGTCGTCGATGCGCCAGCTCGGCAGGAAGCGGAAGGACTCCAGCAGCTCGGCGACTTCCGGCACGAACTGATCCACCGCCTGCACCAGCAGGGTCCAGTCGCGCTCGGGCAGGCTGGCGAAGGTGTCTTCGGCGAAGGGGCCGCGGCGCATCTCCCACGGGCGCTCGCCGTGTTCGATCACCAGGCGCGCTTCGACTTCTTCTTCCAGGGCCAGGCCGGCCAGCTCATCGGCGTCGATCGGGCTTTCGAAATCCGGGAAGGCCTGGCGTACCAGCAAAGGTTTCTTCTGCCAGTAGTCGCGCAGGAACTCGCGCGCTGTGAGGCCGCCCAACAGCTGCAGTGGAGTATCAGAATTCATGTTCAACCTATTGAAAAGACGTAATTTTTAGGCAGGAATAAAAACGCCCGGCTCAGCCGGGCGTTTTACGCAGGGCGCAGGTCAGATGCGTTTGGCCTGGGCCACCGCGTTACCGATGTAGGACGCAGGGGTCAGCTGCTTGAGCTCGGCCTTGGCTTCGGCCGGCATGTCCAGCCCATCGATGAAGGTCAGCAGCGCTTGCGGGCTGATGCCTTTGCCACGGGTCAGCTCCTTGAGCTTCTCGTAGGGGTTCTCGATGTTGTAGCGGCGCATCACGGTCTGGATCGGCTCGGCCAGGACTTCCCAGCAGGCGTCCAGGTCGGCGGCGATGCGCTGGGTGTTGATTTCCAGCTTGCCGATGCCCTTGAGGCTGGCTTCATAGGCGATGACGCTATGGGCAAAGCCCACGCCCAGGTTGCGCAGCACGGTGGAGTCGGTCAGGTCACGCTGCCAGCGCGAGATCGGCAGCTTGCTCGCCAGGTGCTGGAACAGCGCGTTGGCGATACCCAGGTTGCCTTCGGAGTTCTCGAAGTCGATCGGGTTGACCTTGTGGGGCATGGTCGAGGAGCCGATCTCGCCCGCGACGGTCTTCTGCTTGAAGTAGCCCAGGGAGATGTAGCCCCACACATCACGGTCGAAGTCGATCAGGATGGTATTGAAGCGGGCGATCGCGTCGAACAGCTCGGCAATGTAGTCGTGCGGCTCGATCTGGGTGGTGTACGGGTTGAACTCCAGGCCCAGCTCGTCTTCGATGAAGGCGCGGGCGTTGGCTTCCCAGTCGATCTGCGGGTAGGCCGAGAGGTGGGCGTTGTAGTTGCCCACCGCGCCGTTGATCTTGCCCAGCAGCGGCACGGCGGCCACCTGGGCGATCTGGCGCTCCAGGCGGTAGACGACGTTGGCCAGTTCCTTGCCCAGGGTCGTCGGCGAGGCCGGCTGGCCGTGGGTGCGCGACAGCATCGGCACTTCGGCGTGCAGGTGAGCCAGGGCACGGATGGATTCGGCGATCTGGCGCATCAGCGGCAGCAGCACGTCGTCACGGCCTGCGCGCAGCATCAGGGCGTGGGACAGGTTGTTGATGTCCTCGCTGGTGCAGGCGAAGTGGATGAACTCGCTGACGTTGTCCAGCTCTGGCAGCTTGGCAGCCTGCTCCTTGAGCAGGTACTCGATTGCCTTGACGTCGTGGTTGGTGGTGCGCTCGATTTCCTTGACGCGCTCGGCGTGTTCAAGCTTGAAATCGCTGGCCAGTTCGTCCAGCGCGGCATTGGCCTGGGCGCTGAAGGCCGGCACTTCGCCGATCTGCGGGTGAGCGGCCAGGCGCTGGAGCCAGCGCACCTCGACCAGGGCGCGGAAACGGATCAGACCGTATTCGCTGAAGATAGGGCGCAAGGCCTGGGTTTTGCCGGCGTAACGGCCGTCTACAGGGGAAACCGCAGTGAGCGAGGAAAGCTGCATGGGGTGTTCTCGGACAGTCAGGCTTTTGGAGGGCGCATATCATACATGAAAAATGCGCCGCAGGCGGGTGGGTGATCAATGGTCCGGGGCCGCGGTGGCCCGGGACATTCAGCCACGCATCATCGGGTACAGCTCCTTGAGCAGCTTGCGCCGGCTGAACACCAGCTGCCAGCGGTGTCCGCCCAGTTGGCGCCACAGGCGGGCGGCGCGGATGCCGGCCAGCAGCAGGGCGCGGATCCTCGAGGCATTGTTTGGCTGCTGCAGGTGGCGCATGTCGCCATGCACCTGGATGCGCTGGCGCAAGGTGCTCAGGGTGTCCTGGTACAAGGCGCCGCTGGAGGCGATGACGTTCTCGTGCACGAGGCCGAAATGGTCCGCCTGGGACTGGATCTGCGGCAGCCGATTGCCAATGGTCTCGAGCAGGTCGTCGCGCTTGGCCAGTTGACGCTCGAGGCCCAGCATCGACAGGGCATAGCGCAGCGGCTCGCGCTGCAGGCTGCCGGGGTCGCGCTCGAGCGCGCTGGCGAGTGCGCGATAGCCGTCATGCAGGTTGAGGTCATCGCCGCCAAACACCTCCAGGGTATTGTGCGGGTCGCGCACCAGCAGGCTGCCCAGCAGGCAGCCAAGGTTGGCTTCGCTGGCCTGGCCCGTTCGGGCAATGCGGTCGACCAGCACGGCGGCCTGGAAAACGCCCCCAAGGGCGATCAGCTGCTCCTGGATATCGCTCATCAGCGGGCGCTCCAGGGTTCGGCGCGCTCGATCACGCCGCCGCCAAGACAGACTTCACCGTCATAGAACACCACCGATTGGCCAGGAGTGACGGCGCGCTGGGGTTCGTCGAACACGGCGCGGTAACCGTCGGCCGTGTGCTCCAGGGTGCAGGCCTGGTCGCCCTGGCGATAGCGCACTTTGGCGGTCAGGCGGCGTGGTGCCGACACGTCGACCGGATTGACCCAGAAGATCTCGGAGGCGAGCAGGGCGCGGGCGAACAGCCAGGGGTGTTCATTGCCCTGGCCGACCACTAGCACATTGCGCGCCAGGTCTTTTTCAAGCACGTACCACGGCTCGTCGCCCGCGTCCTTCAGGCCGCCGATGCCCAGGCCCTGGCGCTGGCCGATGGTGTGGTACATCAGGCCATGATGGCGGCCGATGACCTCGCCTTCGGTGGTCTGGATTTCGCCCGGCTGGGCGGGGAGGTACTGCTTGAGGAAGTCACTGAAGCGGCGCTCACCGATGAAGCAGATGCCGGTGGAGTCCTTCTTCTTGGCCGTGGCCAGGCCGTGTTTTTCGGCGATGGCGCGCACTTCGGGTTTTTCCAGCTCGCCCACCGGGAACAGCGTGCGGGCGATCTCGGCGCCGCCGACCGCGTGCAGGAAGTAGCTCTGGTCCTTGTTCGGGTCCAGGCCCTTGAGCAGTTCGGTGCGCCCATCGATGTCGCGGCGGCGCACGTAATGGCCCGTGGCGATCAGGTCGGCGCCCAGCGACAGGGCGTAGTCGAGGAACGCCTTGAACTTGATCTCGCGGTTGCAGAGGATGTCCGGGTTCGGCGTGCGGCCCGCCTTGTACTCTTCGAGGAAGTGCTCGAACACGTGGTCCCAGTACTCGGCGGCGAAGTTGGCGGTGTGCAGCTTGATGCCGATGCGGTCGCAGACGGCCTGGGCATCGGCCAGGTCTTCGCGGGCGGTACAGTATTCAGTGCCGTCGTCCTCTTCCCAGTTCTTCATGAACAGACCTTCCACCTGGTAACCCTGCTCGATGAGCAGAAGGGCGGAGACGGATGAGTCCACGCCGCCGGACATGCCGACGATGACGCGGGTCTTGGCGGGATCAAAGGGTGCTGAGCTGGACATGGCTACCGGTGTGTATCTGGAAAAAAGACGTCGATTCTATCAGGCCCGCGCGGTCAAGGCGAAGTGCCTGTCAGTCGCGCAGCAGCTCCAGGCTGTGCAGAGGGCCGGTCAGGTAGTCGTCGATGCAGCGTGGCACCAGCTCGCTGCGCCAGCGTGCCGGGTCGGCGAGCAGTTCTTCGCGGCTCATCCACACGGCGCGCGTGATATCGCTGTCCAGCGGACGGTCGATGTGGTGCCGTACGGGGCGGGCGGCGAAGCAGATGCGCTGGTAGGTCACGCCGTTGCTGGGAGCGGTATAGAGGTAGATGCCGACCAGGCCGGTCAGTTCGACCTCCCAGGCGGTTTCCTCCAGGGTTTCGCGCAGGGCGGCCTGGGACAATGTTTCGTTGGGTTCAAGGTGGCCGGCGGGCTGGTTGAACACATGCTGGCCTGCCTTGAATTCCTCGACCAGGAGGAAGCGGCCCTGGTCCTCGACAATGGTGGCGACGGTGATGTGGGGGTGCCAGGTCATGCTGGGATTCCTGTGTTGATCTCTAGGGCTTCTTCGCTGGCTTGTCGGGGCGCCGAACCGCAGCGAAAAACGCGACCCGGTCTCTCAGAAACACACAAGCCCCGGTGCGTGGCCGGGGCTTGTGGTATTACCGAGAGAGCCTTACAGCGCAGCGATCGCGCTGTTGAAGGTCTGGCTCGGGCGCATCACCTTGGCGGTCAGCTCGGCGTTCGGGGCGTAGTAGCCGCCGATGTCGGCTGGCTTGCCTTGAACGGCGTTGAGTTCGGCAACGATGGTCGCCTCGTTCTCGGCCAGGGCTTTTGCCAGTGGTGCGAAGCGCGCCTGCAGGGCAGCGTCGTCAGCCTGGGCAGCCAGAGCCTGGGCCCAGTACAGGGTCAGGTAGAAGTGGCTGCCGCGGTTGTCGATACCGCCGACCTTGCGCGCCGGGGACTTGTTGGTGTCCAGGAACTGGCCAGTGGCCTGGTCCAGGGTCGCCGCCAGTACCTTGGCTTTCGGATTGGCGTAGGCGTCGCCCAGGTGTTCCAGGGAAGCGGCCAGGGCCAGGAACTCACCGAGCGAATCCCAGCGCAGGAAGTTCTCTTCGACCAGCTGCTGCACGTGCTTGGGCGCCGAACCACCGGCGCCGGTCTCGAACAGGCCACCGCCGTTCATCAGCGGCACGATCGACAGCATCTTGGCGCTGGTGCCCAGTTCCATGATCGGGAACAGGTCGGTCAGGTAGTCGCGCAGCACGTTGCCGGTCACCGAGATGGTGTCCTTTCCTTCGCGGATGCGCGCCAGGGAGAACTTGATCGCCTCCACCGGTGCCAGTACGCGAATGTCCAGGCCGCTGGTGTCGTGATCCTTCAGGTACTTCTGTACCTTCTCGATCATGACGCCGTCGTGGGCGCGCGCCGGGTCCAGCCAGAACACCGCAGGGGTGTTGCTCAGGCGGGCACGGTTGACGGCAAGCTTGACCCAGTCCTGGATCGGAGCGTCCTTGGTCTGGCACATGCGGAAGATATCGCCAGCCTCGACGTTCTGTTCCAGCAGCAGGTTGCCCTTGCTGTCGACCACGCGCACGACGCCGTCGGCCTTGATCTGGAAGGTCTTGTCGTGGGAGCCGTACTCTTCGGCTTTCTGGGCCATCAGGCCAACGTTCGGCACGCTGCCCATGGTGGTCGGGTCGAAGGCGCCATTGGCCTTGCAGTCCTCGATCACGGCCTGGTAGATGCCTGCGTAGCAGCGGTCAGGGATGACAGCCTTGGCGTCCTGCAGCTCGCCCGCGGCGTTCCACATCTTGCCCGAGTCGCGGATCATCGCCGGCATCGAGGCGTCGACGATGACGTCGCTCGGCACGTGCAGGTTGGTGATGCCCTTGTCGGAGTTGACCATGGCCAGGGCCGGGCGCGCGGCGTACAGCGCCTGCACGTCGGCTTCGATCTGGGCCTGCTGCTCGGCCGGCAGCGACTTGATGCGGGCGTACAGGTCGCCGATGCCGTTGTTGGCGTTGAAGCCGACTTCAGCCAGGGCAGCGCCGTGCTTGGCCAGCACGTCGTTGTAGAACTCTTCGACGATGACGCCGAACATGATCGGGTCGGAGACCTTCATCATGGTGGCTTTCAGGTGGACCGACAGCAGTACGCCGCTGTCCTGGGCGTCCTTGATCTGCTCGGCGATGAAGCTGCGCAGCGCCTTGCGGCTGAGCACGGCGCAGTCGACGACCTCGGCGGCCTTGACGGCGGTCTTTTCCTTGAGAACGGTGGTGGTGCCGCTCTTCTCGGCCAGCTCGATGCGCAGGCTGTCATCGGCTTCGATCAGCGCGGATTTCTCGCTGCCATAGAAGTCGCCCTGGCTCATGTGCGCCACGTGGGACTTGGAGTCGGCAGCCCAGGCACCCATCTTGTGCGGGTGCTTGCGGGCGTAGTTCTTGACCGAGAGCGGCGCGCGGCGGTCGGAGTTGCCTTCACGCAGCACGGGGTTCACGGCGCTGCCCTTGATGCGGTCGTAGCGGGCGCGGGATTCTTTTTCGGCGTCGGTGGCCGGGGTGTCTGCATAGTCGGGGATGTTGTAGCCCTGGCCTTGCAGTTCCTTGATCACGGCCTTGAGCTGCGGTACCGAAGCGCTGATGTTCGGCAGCTTGATGATGTTCGCTTCAGGAGTGGTGGCCAGTTGGCCCAGTTCCGCCAGGTGATCGCCTACCTGCTTGTCGCTCCCCAGTTGCTCCGGGAATGCGGCGAGGATACGGCCAGCGAGGGAAATATCGCGGGTTTCGACGGCGATGTCAGCCGAAGCGGTGAAGGCTTCGATGATCGGCAGCAGTGAATAGGTGGCGAGGGCCGGAGCTTCGTCAGTGAAGGTGTAGATGATCTTGGAACGGGTGGGCATATTCAGGTTAACTCTCTGATTTGCTGAGCGTGCTCGAAGTCTCGAGGTGCGCAGGGTAGGCGCTTCGCCATGGCAGCGCCATGAGCGGAAGGTCGAGAGGCAGCGAGCGGTGATGGTGGATGCATCAGTCGAGCGTCATGCGGCTGAACTGCGGTAACAGCCCAGGCTTTGCTGGCCGTCGAGGGTCATGACCCTGCGGTCAGCGCCGGAGTATAACAAACCCTTTGCCCTAATCAGCAAGGCCCTATGAGATCGCTTCACTTATAAGACCAAAGACGTAGGGGCAATGTGGCGTGTTGCCGCATGTCCGGACGTGCTGCTGGATTGATGGAACCTGTCAGGTTGCACGTCGGTGGATGTGGTTTAGGCTCAGTGCATCACACGTTTGTCCAACCCAACAGGAAAGCGGAGTGCAGCATGGGATACCAGAAGATAAAGGTTCCGGTCGATGGGGCCCGGATCACAGTCAATGCAGACCATTCGCTCGACGTCCCCGACAATCCGATCATCCCGTACATAGAAGGTGATGGCATCGGCGTCGATGTCAGCCCGGTGATGATCAAGGTGGTCGACGCCGCCGTACAGAAAGCCTACGCAGGCAAGCGCAGGATCGCCTGGATGGAGGTCTATGCCGGCGAGAAGGCCACACAGGTCTATGACCAGGACACCTGGTTGCCCCAGGAAACCCTCGATGCGGTCCGCGAGTACGTGGTGTCGATCAAGGGCCCGCTCACCACGCCGGTGGGTGGCGGTATCCGCTCGCTGAACGTTGCCCTGCGCCAGCAGCTCGACCTTTATGTATGCCTGCGCCCGGTGGTGTGGTTCCAGGGTGTGCCAAGCCCGGTGAAAAAGCCTGGCGATGTCGACATGGTGATCTTCCGCGAGAACTCCGAGGACATCTACGCCGGGATCGAGTGGAAGGCAGGCTCGCCCGAGGCGACCAAGGTGATCAAGTTCCTCAAGGAGGAAATGGGCGTCACCAAGATCCGTTTCGACCAGGATTGCGGCATCGGCGTCAAGCCCGTGTCGCGCGAAGGTACCCGGCGCCTGGTGCGCAAGGCGCTGCAGTACGTGGTCGACAACGACCGCGAGTCGCTGACCCTGGTGCACAAGGGCAACATCATGAAGTTCACCGAAGGGGCCTTCAAGGACTGGGGCTATGAGGTGGCAAGGGACGAGTTCGGTGCCGAGCTGCTCGACGGCGGTCCCTGGATGAAATTCAAGAACCCCCGTACGGGCCGGGAAGTCGTGGTCAAGGACGCCATCGCCGACGCCATGCTTCAACAGATCCTGCTGCGGCCAGCCGAATATGACGTGATCGCGACCCTCAACCTCAATGGCGACTACCTGTCCGACGCCCTGGCTGCGGAGGTAGGCGGCATCGGCATCGCGCCAGGGGCGAACCTGTCGGATACCGTGGCCATGTTCGAGGCAACCCACGGCACCGCGCCCAAGTACGCCGGACAGGACAAGGTCAACCCAGGCTCGGTGATTCTCTCGGCTGAAATGATGCTGCGTCACATGGGCTGGACCGAGGCTGCGGATCTGATCATCAAGGGCACCAACGGCGCCATTGCGGCCAAGACCGTCACCTATGACTTCGAGCGCTTGATGGAGGGTGCGACCCTGGTCGGTAGCTCGGGCTTTGGCGATGCGCTGATCCAGCATATGTAGCGCATACAAAACCGGCCAGTCGACAAGGCTGGCCGGTTTTCGTGCTCTGCAGAAGGCAGGGAGGTCAGGCCTTGACAGCCTGCTCCTCGGTTACGCTCTCGGCGACATAGGCAACGCTTCTAGCCGCGTCGACGATGTTGACCGCGTGCAAACCCTTGGGGCCCTGGATGATCTCGAAACTCACCACCTGACCGGCCTTCAACGTCTTGTAGCCATCCATCTGGATCGCCGAATAATGGGCGAACAGATCTTCCGTCTTGCCCTCCTCATTGACGAAACCATAGCCCTTGGCATTGTTGAACCACTTGACTTTGCCGCTTGCCATCCTCATATCCCTCTGCAAAGGACTCCATCACTGGAGTATCATCCACTCCATCCGCATACGAACCTGCGAAAATATTTGGTTGACTGCGCGGATCTTTATCGACCACGGTGGGTTCTTATTGGTTGTAACACCGTTTAGCCGATAGTCAAGGTCAGGCGGCGGTCCGCACCGGCGTAGGCTCTCGCGGTCAACCCACAACCTTAACCTGTCGATATGATGAATTTCTTTCCATGCATGCACACAGCCAGATTCGACTAACATTCAATCAGGATCGCCCGCAATCGCATGAGGACGATGGTTCCGGCCTGGCGGTACAGGAGGCCAAACCAGCCCTGCAGGCGCCACCGATGTACAAGGTGGTTTTATTCAACGATGACTACACGCCGATGGATTTCGTCGTCGAAGTGCTCGAGATGTTCTTCAATCTGAACCGCGAGCTGGCGACCAAGATCATGCTGGCCGTCCATACCGAGGGACGGGCAGTTTGCGGATTGTTTACCCGGGACATCGCCGAAACCAAGGCCATGCAGGTCAACCAATACGCGAAGGAATGCCAGCATCCGCTACTCTGTGAAATCGAGAAGGACGGTTAATCGCCGACCACTGGGTATGAGGTGAAGCTATGTTAAACCGCGAGCTCGAAGTCACCCTCAATCTGGCCTTCAAGGAGGCCCGTTCGAAGCGTCATGAATTCATGACCGTCGAACACCTGTTGTTGGCACTCCTGGACAACGAAGCAGCCGCAACCGTTCTGCGCGCCTGTGGCGCCAACCTCGACAAGCTCAAGCATGACCTGCAAGAGTTTATCGACTCCACTACGCCGCTGATCCCCGTTCATGACGAGGATCGCGAGACCCAGCCAACCCTGGGGTTCCAGCGCGTGCTGCAGCGTGCCGTGTTCCATGTGCAGAGCTCTGGCAAACGTGAGGTGACCGGCGCCAATGTACTGGTGGCGATCTTCAGCGAACAGGAAAGTCAGGCCGTGTTCCTGCTCAAGCAGCAGAGCGTGGCCCGCATCGACGTGGTCAACTACATCGCCCACGGTATCTCCAAGGTGCCGGGTCACGGCGAGCATTCCGAAAACGACCAGGAAATGCAGGACGAGGAGGGCGGCGAAAGCTCTTCATCGAGCAACCCGCTGGATGCCTATGCCAGCAACCTCAACGAACTGGCGCGCCAGGGGCGCATCGACCCGCTGGTCGGGCGTGAGCTCGAGGTCGAGCGTGTCGCGCAGATCCTTGCCCGGCGCCGCAAGAACAACCCGCTGCTGGTAGGCGAAGCCGGCGTCGGCAAGACTGCCATCGCCGAGGGTCTGGCCAAGCGCATCGTGGACGGCCAGGTTCCTGACCTGCTCGCCCAGAGCGTCGTCTACTCCCTCGATCTCGGTGCGTTGCTGGCGGGCACCAAATACCGCGGCGACTTCGAGAAGCGCTTCAAGGCGCTGCTGGGCGAGCTGCGCAAGCGTCCGCAGGCGGTCCTGTTCATCGACGAGATTCACACCATCATCGGTGCCGGTGCGGCGTCTGGTGGGGTGATGGATGCCTCCAACCTGCTCAAGCCACTGCTGTCGTCGGGTGACATTCGCTGCATTGGCTCGACCACCTTCCAGGAGTTCCGCGGCATTTTCGAGAAGGATCGGGCGCTCGCCCGGCGCTTCCAGAAAGTCGACGTCTCCGAGCCGTCGGTGGAAGACACCATCGGGATCCTGCGCGGCCTCAAGGGGCGCTTCGAGTCCCATCACAACATCGAGTACAGCGACGAGGCCCTGCGGGCTGCCGCCGAGCTGGCCTCGCGGTATATCAATGACCGGCACATGCCGGACAAGGCCATTGATGTCATCGACGAAGCGGGGGCCTACCAGCGCTTGCAGCCGGAAGCCTCGCGGGTCAAGCGTATCGAGGTGCCTCAGGTCGAGGACATCGTTGCCAAGATCGCCCGGATTCCGCCCAAGCATGTCTCCAGTTCCGACAAGGAGCTGCTGCGTAACCTTGAGCGCGATCTGAAGCTGACGGTGTTCGGCCAGGATGCCGCCATCGATTCGCTGGCCACCGCCATCAAGCTGTCCCGTGCCGGGCTCAAGGCGCCGGACAAGCCAGTGGGTTCGTTCCTGTTCGCAGGGCCAACCGGTGTCGGCAAGACCGAAGCTGCGCGGCAGCTGGCCAAGTCGCTTGGCGTCGAGCTGGTACGCTTCGACATGTCCGAGTACATGGAGCGCCATACCGTATCGCGGCTTATTGGTGCCCCGCCAGGCTACGTCGGGTTCGACCAGGGCGGTCTGCTGACCGAAGCCATCACCAAGCAGCCGCACTGTGTGTTGCTGCTCGATGAAATCGAAAAGGCCCACCCTGAAGTCTTCAACCTGCTGCTGCAGGTAATGGACCACGGGACCCTGACCGACAACAATGGGCGCAAGGCGGACTTCCGCAACGTGATCCTGATCATGACTACCAACGCCGGTGCCGAAACCGCCGCGCGGGCCTCGATCGGCTTCACCCAGCAGGATCACACCTCCGATGCCATGGAAGTGATCAAGAAGAGCTTCACGCCGGAGTTCCGCAACCGTCTGGACACCATCATCCAGTTTGGCCGTCTCAGTCATGAGACGATCAAGAGCATCGTCGACAAGTTCCTTACCGAGCTTCAGGCGCAGCTGGAAGACAAGCGCGTGCAGCTGGAGGTCAGTGATGCGGCACGCAGCTGGCTGGCAGCCGGCGGCTACGATGTACAGATGGGCGCGCGGCCAATGGCGCGACTGATCCAGGACCGGATCAAGCGGCCGTTGGCCGAGGAGATCCTCTTCGGCGAGCTGTCCGAGCACGGCGGTGTGGTGCATGTGGACCTGCGCGACGAGGAGCTGGTGTTCGATTACGAGACCACGGCGGAGATGGCGTAAGGCACTGGGGCCGCTTGGCGGCCCCAAGCCAGACCCACAAAAAAGCCCGGCACATTGGCCGGGCTTTTTCATGGCTGGAGCTTAGCGGGCGCGGTAGGTGATGCGGCCCTTGCTCAGGTCGTAAGGCGTCAGTTCGACGCGGACCTTGTCGCCAGTGAGAATACGGATGTAGTTCTTGCGCATCTTGCCAGAGATATGCGCGGTTACGACGTGCCCGTTTTCCAACTCCACGCGGAACATGGTGTTGGGCAGGGTGTCGACGACAGTGCCTTCCATTTCGAAGCTGTCTTCTTTCGACATGCAGTAAAGCCCTCGGTGTCCAGTATGGCCCGACACAGGACTGTACCGGGCAAAAAAAGTGGCGTGAATTATGCCCGAAAATTGCCGTTCAAGCCAATGCTTTCAATTGAGGGTCACCCAGCGCTGGTTGATCAGCAGCTCGATGGGGCGGTACTGGGTCTTGTAGTTCATTTTCTTGCAGTTCTTGATCCAGTAGCCCAGATACACCGCGTCCAGGTCCTGGCGCACCGCTTCGGTAATCTGCCAGAGAATCGCGAAGCGTCCGAGACTGCGCCGTTCTTCGTCCGGCTCGTAGAACGTGTATACCGCCGACAGCCCGTTGGGCAGCAAGTCACTGACCGCGACGGCCAGCAGCCGCCCGTCCAGGCGGAATTCGTAGAACCAGCAGAAGGGCAGGTCGCGTACCAGGAACGTGGCGAACTGGTCGCGGCTGGGCGGGTACATGTCGCCATCGGCGTGACGCTGCTCGATGTAGCGCCGGTAGAGGTCGAAGTATTCTTCCTTGAAGGCGGGGCGGGCAGGGGTGATCGTCAGGTCGCTGTTGCGCTTGAGAATCCGCCGCTGCTGACGGTTGGGAATGAAGCGCGCAGCCGGAATGCGCGCCGGCACGCACGCGTTGCAGTGCTGGCAATGGGGGCGGTAGAGGTGGTCGCCACTGCGCCGGAAACCCATCTCCGAAAGGTCGGCATAGACGTGCACATCCATCGGCTGGCTAGGGTCGAGAAACAGCGTGGTGGCCTGTTCCTCGGGCAGATAGCTGCAGGAGTGGGGTTGAGTGGCATAGAACTTCAATCGCGCCAGCTCTGTCATGATCAACCCCTCGGAAAGACTTTGCATTAAGTGTATGCCAGCTGGGAAAACTCGCCTAGCGAACCCAGGTCGCCGTGTTTGGCTCGTCGAGGTAGCGCGCCAGGTAGTCGGCAAAGTCCGCGCGGCTGATACCGCGGGCGCCGAAGCTGTGCAGATGGTGAGTCGGCATCTGGCAGTCGATCAGTACGAAGCCGGCCAGGCGCAGATGCTCGACCAGGGTCACGAAACCGACCTTCGATGCATTGTCGGCCCGGCTGAACATCGACTCGCCGAAGAACAGCCTGCCCATGGCCAGCCCGTAGAGCCCGCCCACCAGTTCGCCATCCTGGCGTACCTCCACCGAGTGGGCGATGCCGCGCTCGTGCAGGGTATGGTAGGCCGCCTGCATGCTGCCGGTGATCCAGGTGCCGTCGGCGTAGTCCCGCGGCGCGGCGCAGGCCTTGATGACCCCGGCGAAGTCGCTGTCGAAACTCACCTGGTAACGGCCCTGGCGCAGCAGCTTGGCCAGTGACCGGGAAACGTGCAGCTCTTCGGGCAGCAGCACCGTGCGGGGATCCGGCGACCACCAGAGAATCGGCTGGCCATCCTGGTACCAGGGGAAGCAGCCATGGCGGTAGGCCTGGACGAGGCGCTCGGCGCTCAGGTCGCCGCCAGCGGCGAGTAGTCCATTAGGGTCGTGCAACGCCTTTTCCAGTGGTGGAAAGGCCAGCGAGTCGCGGGTCAGCCAGGTGAGCATGGTCGTTTGCGGTGGGGGAGGGAGGGGGTCAGCATGGCGCGAGCGGAAACCAAGGTCAACAATTGTGGTCCTACAGCTCAACAACTGTGTAAAAACACAGCATAAGCCTTTGTCACAAAACACAATGCATGCTCAAATTGCATCTCGTGAATTCGGCCCCGTCCTTAGCCTCCATCGGGCGAGCTGCCATGGCGGCGGACGGGCAGTAATGTTAAAAGTAGTGATTCGTTGACCGTTCACCTGGGTCGATCACTGCTGGACGCGCACCACGCGCAGGAATAGACGCGTTTTGAAGAAATCCACCGCAACCCCGCCCCCATTGCCCGTGCCGCTCTGGCGCCAGCAGTTGCACTACCGCCTCAAGGAAGGCGCACTGATCGCCATCGGCGCCCTGTGCCTGTACCTGTGGATGGCCCTGCTGACCTACGACACGTCCGATCCCGGCTTCAGCCACACCAGCGCCGCCGAGCAGGTGCAGAACGCCGCCGGCCGCGCCGGAGCGTACTTCGCCGACATAATGTTCATGGTCCTGGGCTTCTTCGCCTACATCTTCCCGTTGCTGCTGGCGATCAAGACCTGGCAGATCTTCCGTGAGCGCCACCAGCCGTGGCAATGGAGCGGCTGGCTGTTCTCGTGGCGGCTGATCGGCCTGGTGTTCCTGGTGCTGTCGGGCGCGGCGCTGGCACACATTCATTTCCACCCTCCGCAAAGCATGCCGTTTTCCGCCGGCGGTGCCCTGGGCGAAGGCCTGGGCGACCTGGCCAAGAGCCTGCTGAACGTACAGGGCAGCACCCTGGTATTCATTGCCTTGTTCCTGTTCGGCCTGACCGTGTTCACCGACCTGTCGTGGTTCAAGGTGATGGACATGACCGGCAAGATCACCCTCGACCTGCTCGAACTCGTGCAGGGCGCCGCCAGCCGCTGGTGGGCCGCGCGTGTCGAGCGCAAGCGCCTGGTGGCACAGCTGCGCGAGGTTGACGACTATGAAGCCCCCGCCCCGATGGCGGCCGAGAAGCGTGAGCAGGTCAAGGCTCGCGAGCGCATCACCGACCGCGATCCGCCAGTGGCCAAGCCCGTGAGCGAGCGGGTACAGCCGACGGTGCTCTCGGCAGCTCCCGCAGCGCCCACGCCCACGCCCACGCCCACGCCAGTATCGAGGCCGGCGCCGGTGATCATGCCGTCCGCCGCCAGCGTCCCAGAGCCAGCCAGACGCGTGGCCAAGGAAAAACCTGCGCATCAGTTTGTCGACAGCGCCGTCCAGGGCACGCTGCCTCCGATCTCGATCCTCGACCCTGCGGAGGCGAAGAAGGTCAACTACTCGCCAGAGTCCCTGGCTGGCGTGGGCAACCTGCTGGAAATCAAGCTCAAGGAGTTCGGCGTCGAAGTGTCGGTCGACTCCATCCATCCAGGACCGGTGATTACCCGCTACGAGATCCAGCCAGCGGCAGGGGTCAAGGTCAGCCGTATCTCCAACCTGGCCAAGGACCTGGCGCGTTCGCTGGCCGTGACCAGCGTGCGGGTGGTCGAGGTGATCCCGGGCAAGACCACCGTGGGGATCGAGATCCCCAACGAAGACCGCCAGATCGTGCGGTTCTCCGAGGTGCTGTCGTCGACCCAGTACGAAGAGGCCAAGTCGCCGGTCACCATGGCCCTGGGTCATGACATCGGTGGCAAGCCAGTGATCACCGACCTTGCCAAGATGCCGCACCTGCTGGTCGCCGGTACCACTGGTTCCGGTAAATCGGTGGGCGTCAACGCGATGATCCTGTCGATCCTGTTCAAGGCAGGGCCCGAAGACGCCAAGCTGATCATGATCGACCCGAAGATGCTCGAGCTGTCGATCTACGAGGGCATCCCGCACCTGCTGTGCCCGGTGGTCACCGACATGAAGGACGCCGCCAACGCCCTGCGCTGGAGCGTCGCCGAGATGGAACGGCGCTACAAGCTGATGGCGGCCATGGGCGTGCGTAACCTGGCCGGCTTCAACCGCAAGGTCAAGGACGCCGAGGAGGCGGGCGAGCCGATCTACGACCCGATGTTCAAGCGCGAAAGCATGGATGACGTGCCGCCGCTGCTGAAGACACTGCCGACCATCGTGGTGGTGGTCGACGAGTTTGCCGACATGATGATGATCGTCGGCAAGAAGGTCGAAGAGCTCATCGCACGTATCGCCCAGAAAGCGCGGGCCGCGGGTATCCACCTGATCCTCGCCACCCAGCGTCCGTCGGTCGACGTGATCACCGGCCTGATCAAGGCCAACATCCCGACCCGCATGGCGTTCCAGGTGTCGAGCAAGATCGACTCGCGGACCATCATCGACCAGGGTGGCGCCGAACAGTTGCTCGGGCACGGTGACATGCTCTACATGCCGCCGGGCACCAGCCTGCCGATTCGCGTCCACGGCGCCTTCGTCTCCGACGAAGAAGTGCACCGCGTGGTCGAGGCCTGGAAGCAGCGCGGCGCGCCGGACTACAACGACGACATCCTCAGCGGTGTCGAGGAAGCCGGCAGCGGCTTCGATGGCGGCAGCGGTGGCGGCGACGGCGATGATCCGGAAGCCGATGCCCTGTACGACGAAGCCGTGCAGTTCGTGCTCGAAAGCCGTCGCGCGTCCATTTCCGCGGTCCAGCGCAAGCTCAAGATCGGCTATAACCGCGCCGCGCGGATGATCGAGTCGATGGAGATGGCCGGCGTGGTCACCCCCATGAACAGCAACGGCTCGCGTGAAGTGATTGCCCCGGGCGGGCCGCGCGATTGATGATCAACCTGCCGGGCGCCGATGGCGGTGCCCGGCCCATTCACTGTTCAACGAGGATTTCCATGCGCGCGATTCGCATGCTGTTGGTTTCTGCCCTGGTCATGGCGCCCCTGGTGGGCCATGCCGATGAAAAAGACGTGGCGCGCCTGACCCAGCTGCTGGAGAAGTCGCAGACCATCACCGCCCGTTTCTCGCAACTTACCCTGGACGCCGGTGGCACGAGTCTGCAGGAAACCCAGGGGCAGATGTCGGTCAAGCGCCCAGGCCTGTTCTACTGGCACACCGATGCTCCCCAGGAGCAGGTAGTGGTGTCCGACGGCAAGATGGTCACCCTGTGGGACCCGGACCTTGAACAGGCCACCGTCAAGAAGCTCGATGCCCGTCTCAACCAGACGCCGGCGCTGCTGCTGTCTGGCGACGTGTCGAAGATCAGCGAGAGCTTCGACATTACTTCCAAGGAGCAGGGCAACGTCATGGACTTCACCTTGAAGCCCAAGACCAAGGACACCCTGTTCGACTCCCTGCGGGTGTCGTTCCGCAGTGGCCTGATCAACGACATGCAGTTGATCGATAGTGTCGGTCAGCGCACCAACATCCTGTTCAACGGGGTAAGGGCCAATGAGGCCATCCCGGCGAGCCAGTTCCAGTTCAAGGTTCCGGAAGGCGCGGACGTCATCCAGGAATAAGAGACCAGAGAGCCAGCCATGGACCTGTTTCGAAGCGAGCCTGTAGCCCAGCCCCTGGCCGCGCGCCTGCGCCCGGCCAACCTGGACGAGTACGTCGGCCAGGAGCACCTGCTGGCGCGGGGCAAGCCGCTGCGTGAAGCGCTGGAACAGGGCGCGCTGCACTCGATGATCTTCTGGGGACCGCCCGGGGTCGGCAAGACGACGCTGGCGCGGCTCCTGGCGCAGTTCTGCGACGCGCACTTCGAGACGGTCTCGGCGGTGCTGGCGGGGGTGAAGGAGATCCGTCAGGCGGTCGAGGTGGCCAGGCAGCAGGCCGCGCAATATGGCCGGCGCACCATCCTGTTCGTCGACGAAGTGCACCGTTTCAACAAGTCGCAACAGGATGCCTTCCTGCCCTTTGTCGAAGACGGCACGCTGATCTTCATCGGCGCCACCACCGAGAACCCCTCGTTCGAACTCAACAACGCCTTGCTGTCGCGGGCACGTGTCTACGTGCTCAAGAGCCTGGACGAGGCCGCCCTGCGCAAGCTGGTCGACCGCGCCCTCACCGAAGAGCGCGGCCTGGGCAAGCGCCAGCTGCGGATCGGTGACGACGCCTTCAGGATGCTCATGGCGGCCGCCGATGGTGATGGCCGGCGTATTCTCAATTTCCTCGAAAACGCTTCCGACCTGGCCGAGGACGGGGGCGAAATCGGCGTCGAGCTGCTGCAAAGCCTGCTCGGCGACAGCCGCCGGCGCTTCGACAAGGGCGGTGAGGCCTTCTACGACCAGATTTCGGCGCTGCACAAATCGGTGCGCGGCTCCAACCCCGACGGCGCGCTGTATTGGTACGCGCGCATGATCGATGGCGGCTGCGACCCGCTGTATATCGCCCGGCGCGTGGTGCGCATGGCCAGCGAAGACATCGGCAATGCCGACCCCCGGGCCCTGAGCCTGTGCCTGTCGGCGTGGGACGTGCAGGAGCGACTGGGCAGCCCCGAAGGTGAGCTGGCGGTAGCCCAGGCCATCATCTACCTGGCGTGCGCGCCAAAGAGCAACGCAGTGTACATGGGCTTCAAGACCGCCATGCGTGAAGCCGCCGAGCACGGCTCGCTCGAGGTGCCGCTGCACCTGCGCAATGCCCCGACCAAACTGATGAAACAGCTGGGCTATGGCGAGCAGTACCGCTATGCCCACGACGAACCTGACGCCTACGCCGCCGGCGAAGACTATTTTCCCGACCAGCTCGAACCGCGCCCTTACTACCAGCCGGTGCCGCGCGGCCTCGAGCTGAAGATCGGCGAGAAGCTGCGCCACCTCGCCGAACTGGACCGCAGCAGTCCCGTACGGCGCCGAAAACCATGATCGCACTGGTTGCGGCCGTCAGTGCCGGCGGCGTCGCGGGGACCTTGCTGCGCTTTGCTGCGGGTAATTGGGTCAGTGCCCACTGGCCACGGCACTTCTATCTCGCTACCCTTGGCGTCAACCTGGTTGGCTGCCTGATCATCGGCGTACTGTACGGGCTGTTTCTCAACCGTCCCGGGGTGCCGATGGAATTGCGCGCGGGCCTGATCGTCGGCTTTGTCGGCGGACTGACCACCTTTTCATCCTTTTCACTGGATACCGTGCGCCTGCTCGAAAGCGGGCAGGCGCCGCTGGCCTTCGGTTATGCTGCAGCCAGCGTATTGGGCGGGCTGCTAGCGACCTGGGCCGGCCTGTATCTGACCAAATTCTGAACCAACGAGAAAACGATATGCTCGATTCCAAACTGTTACGCGGCCAACTTCAGGAAGTGGCGGACCGCCTGGCCTCCCGTGGCTTCAGCCTGGATGTCGCGCGCATCGAATCCCTGGAAGAGCGCCGCAAGGCGGTGCAGACCCGTACCGAGCAACTGCAGGCCGAGCGTAACGCCCGTTCCAAGTCCATCGGCCAGGCCAAGGCCCGTGGCGAAGACATCGCTCCGCTGATGGCTGACGTCGAGCGCATGGCTGGGGAGCTGGCCAGTGGCAAGACCGAGCTGGACGGCATCCAGGCCGAGCTCGATGCGATCGTGCTGGGCATTCCGAACCTGCCGGACGCCAGCGTGCCCGTTGGCGCGGACGAAGACGCCAACGTCGAAGTGCGCCGCTGGGGCACCCCGCGCCAGTTCGATTTCGAGGTCAAGGACCATGTGGCCCTGGGCGAGCTCAGCGGCGGCCTGGACTTCGAGACCGCAGCCAAGCTCTCTGGCGCCCGCTTTGCCCTGCTGCGCGGCCCGATTGCCCGCCTGCACCGCGCCCTGGCACAGTTCATGATCAACCTGCACACCAGCGAGCACGGCTACGAGGAAACCTATACCCCGTACCTGGTCCAGGCCCCGGCCCTGCAGGGCACTGGCCAGCTGCCCAAGTTCGAGGAAGACCTGTTCAAGATCAGCCGCGAAGGCGAGGCTGACTTCTACCTGATCCCGACCGCCGAAGTGTCGCTGACCAACATCGTGGCTGGCGAGATCCTCGACGCCAAGCAACTGCCGATCAAGTTCGTCGCCCATACCCCCTGCTTCCGCAGCGAAGCCGGTGCATCGGGCCGCGACACCCGCGGCATGATCCGCCAGCACCAGTTCGACAAGGTCGAGATGGTGCAGATCGTCGCGCCCGACCAGTCGATGGAAGCCCTCGAAGGCCTTACCGCCAACGCCGAGCGCGTGCTGCAGGCCCTTGAGCTGCCGTACCGCGTGCTGTCCCTGTGTACCGGTGACATGGGCTTCAGCGCCGTCAAGACCTACGACCTCGAAGTGTGGGTGCCGAGCCAGGACAAGTTCCGCGAAATCTCGTCGTGCTCCAACTGCGGCGACTTCCAGGCCCGCCGCATGCAGGCTCGCTGGCGCAACCCTGAAACCGGCAAGCCGGAGCTGGTACATACCCTAAATGGCTCGGGGCTCGCGGTAGGCCGCACCCTGGTGGCGGTGCTGGAGAACTACCAGCAGGCCGACGGTTCGATCCGCGTGCCGGAGGTGCTCAAGCCGTACATGGGCGGCCTTGAGGTGATCCGCTAAATGGACTACCTGCCGCTGTTCCACAAGCTGCAGGGCAGCCGCGTGCTGGTTGTCGGCGGTGGTGAGATCGCCCTGCGCAAGGCGCGCTTGCTGGCCGACGCCGGCGCCGCGCTGCGCGTGGTCGCGCCCGAGGTGGAGGGTCAACTCTCGACGCTGGCCCGTGAGGGCGGTGGCGAGGTGCGGGTGCGCGGCTATCAGCTGCAGGACCTGGACGGGTGCAGGCTGGTGATTGCCGCCACCGATGACCCGGCACTGAACGCCCAGGTCTCCGCCGATGCCCAGCAGCGCAACCTGCCGGTCAATGTGGTGGATGCCCCCGCGCTGTGCACGGTGATCTTCCCGGCGATCGTCGACCGTTCGCCCCTGGTAGTCGCGGTGTCCAGTGGCGGCGACGCGCCGGTGCTGGCCCGCTTGATCCGTGCAAAGCTCGAGGCCTGGATTCCATCCGCCTATGGCGAACTGGCCGGCCTGGCCGCGCGGTTCCGCCACAAGGTCAAGGAGCTATACCCCGACGTCAACCAGCGCCGCGGTTTCTGGGAGGACGTGTTCCAGGGGCCGATCGCCGAACGCCAGCTGGCCGGCCAGGGCGCCGAAGCGGAACGCCTGCTGCAGGCCAAGGTCGATGGCGCGCCTGCCCAGCAAGGTGGCGAGGTGTATCTGGTCGGTGCCGGCCCGGGTGATCCGGACCTGCTCACTTTCCGAGCCTTGCGCCTGATGCAGCAGGCCGACGTGGTGCTTTACGACCGCTTGGTTGCACCGGCGATCATCGAGATGTGCCGGCGCGATGCCGAGCGGATCTATGTCGGCAAGCGCCGCTCCGACCACGCCGTGCCTCAAGAGCAGATCAACCGCCTGCTGGTGGATCTCGCCCGTCAGGGCAAGCGAGTGCTGCGCCTCAAAGGTGGCGACCCGTTCATCTTCGGCCGTGGCGGTGAAGAGATCGAAGAGCTGGCCGAGGAGGGAATTCCATTCCAGGTCGTGCCCGGGATTACCGCGGCCAGCGGCTGCTCCGCCTATGGCGGCATCCCGCTGACCCACCGCGACTATGCCCAGTCCGTGCGTTTCGTGACGGGCCACCTCAAGGATGGCACCAGCAACCTGCCTTGGCATGACCTGGTCGCACCTGCCCAGACTCTGGTGTTCTACATGGGCCTGGTGGGCTTGCCGACCATCTGCGCCGAACTGATTCGCCACGGCCGCGCCGCCAGTACCCCGGCAGCGCTGGTGCAACAAGGCACCACCCGCAACCAGCGGGTATTTACCGGCACCCTGGCCGACCTGCCAGACCTGGTGGGTCGCCACGAGGTGCATGCGCCGACGTTGGTGATCGTTGGCGAAGTGGTGCAGTTGCGCGAGAAGCTGGCGTGGTTCGAGGGGAGCCAGGGGGAGGTGTAGGTTTTCACGGGTGCTTGTCCTGGGATGTGCAGCGCCCACGAGATCGAGCGCCGCCTGTGCGGCGCTCGATTTGATGAACAATACACACCTACCGCGAACCCCATCTCGAGTACGCCATGAGTTCCAGCACGCCGCTGTCCGGAGTCAACCAACCACTGCGCGGTATCGCGCTGGTGGTAATGGCCACGTTCCTGTTTGCCAGCCACGATGCGTTGTCGAAGTTTCTCGGCGGTATCTACCCCGTGGTCATGGTGGTCTGGGCACGCTACGTAGTGCACACCTTGCTGATGGCCGGGATCTTCCTGCCCAAGGCTGGCCTGCACGTGCTGCGTACCAGACGCCCTGGTCTTCAGCTGGTGCGCGCCCTGAGCCTGCTCAGCACCAGTCTGCTGTTTACCTCAGGCCTGCAGTACCTGCCGCTGGCCGAGGCCACCGCGGTCAACTTCCTGGCTCCAGTGCTGGTCACGGCGCTGTCCGTGCCGCTGCTCAAGGAACACGTCACGGTAGGGCAGTGGGTGGCGGTGGTGCTGGGCTTCGCCGGTGTACTGGTGGTGGTGCACCCGGGTGGCGAGCTGTTCACCCCGGCGATCCTGTTTCCGTTTGGTTCGGCCATGGGGTTCTGCATCTACCAGATCCTGACCCGCAAGCTGGCGGCCCACGACAGCCCTACCACCAGCAACTTTCTCGCCGGGCTGTGCAATACCGTGGTGATGACCGCGCTGGTGCCGTTCTTCTGGCAGTTGCCGAGCCTGGAGCATGGTCTGCTGATGCTGGCCCTGGGGGGCTGCGGGATGACTGCACACCTGCTGCTCACCCAGGCCTTCCGCTTTGCAGCGCCAGCATTGCTGGCGCCGTTCGGCTATTGCCAGATTGTCTTTGCCGGGCTGCTGGGACTGCTGATCTTCGCCCAGGTGCCTGACAGCACCAGCCTGGTCGGCATCGCCATCATCTGCCTGAGCGGGCTGGGCGCGGCGTGGATGCAGCGGGGCAAGTAAGGCGTCCATTGCGCCCTGCCTCGTCCACCGCTTTGTTCGACCGCGCCTGCGGGTGGCCGAGTTCTTCCATTGCCAGGTGGTGGGTTTCCGGGGCGATGTAGGCGGCCAACGCGCAGATGCAGGTAATCAGGAACGCCAGGCTGCCGATCAGCACCGGGACGTTGTCTGACCCTGGCGGCGCAATAGTGGCGAACAGCGCGGGCAACATGGCGCTGATCATGCTGCCGCTGTTCTGGGCGATGGCCATGGCCGTGACGCGGTAGCGGGTCTGGAACAGCTCAGGATAGAAGCTGGGGAACACCGCGTTGTAGCCCTGGTAGGCCAGGCCCCACATCAATATCGAGGTGAGGACCGCCAGCGGCACGCTGTGGATGCTGATCGCGTACAGGTAGACAAAGGCCAGCAGGCCCGATCCCAGGCAGCCCGCGATCATGGTCGGGCGACGGCCGATCTTGTCCGACAGGTTGCCGACGAAGGGAATCACCAGCACCGCGACAATGTTGCCCACCACGGGGATCCACAGGTACACGCTCTTGTCGAAGCCGATCCCGTAGGCGGGCTGTACCGCGTACGCGGCGCCGAAGATGGTCGCGACCACCGGGATCACGTTCATCAGGGCCATGAACATCACCAGCACCATGCACTTCCAGCTATGCCGGAACGCCTCGCCAAGGGGCGACTTGGCAACTTTCTGCCGGTTCTCCTCCTGTACGAAGGCGGGCGTCTCGTGGACTTCGCGGCGGATGACGAAGCCGGCCACCAGGACCACGGCACTCAGCAGGAACGGCACGCGCCAGCCCCATTCGTGGAAGGCCTCGCTTGGCATGAAGTAGGCCAGTGGCAGGAACACCGCGGCGGCCATCACCTGGCCTGCCTGCACGCCCTGCAGGGTAAAGCTCGCGTAGTAGCCGCGCCGGCCGGCGGGCGCATGCTCCATGATCATCGAGCTGGCCCCGGCAATCTCCCCAGCCACTGCGAAACCCTGCACCAGTCGCAGGACCACCAGCAGTGCGGGCGCAAGGATGCCGATGTCCGCATAGGTTGGCAGCAGGCCCACGGCCATGGTCGAGAGGCCCATCAGGAACATGCACAGCAGCAAGACGTTCTTGCGCCCGCGGGTGTCACCCCAATGGCCCAGGACGACGGCGCCCACGGGACGTGCGAGATAGCCGACGCCGTAGGTGGCAAGGGAGGCAATGATGGCCATCTTGGGGTCGGTGTCAGGGAAGAAGATCTGCGGAAAGATCAGCGCTGCCGCCTGGGCATAGATGAAGAAGTCGTAGTACTCGAGCGCCGAGCCTATCCACCCGCTGGCGGTTGCTTTCTTGGCTTGGGAAATGGAACTGGCCATGTGCGGGTACCCGTATTGTTGAATTTATCATGTGGTGACGCTGGGCCTGCCTTCCCAGGAACTGCCCAATGACCGGAAGAAGGCAGTCAGGCACCGGTCGGTTGGCCTGCGATCGAGCGCAATGGTTGCGCATGGCTCAAAACAGGGTCAATTCACTAGAGAGCTAATGTTCGATAATCGAACATAAAAACTAACCGTTTCGTACACGTTATTGGGAGGGCGACTTTACCCGCGAATAATCGATCGTGCCAGACACTCCAGTTCTGAGGTGTGAGCTTCCCTGCGCCGCCTGGCTCACGGATAATCACTGACATTCCTATAAACAGCCTGTGAGTCGGTATGAGTGTTTCCCAAGAGGGGGCGCGCAAGTCGCGCAAGAACAACCCCGAGAAAACCCGCGAGGATATCCTCCAGGCCGCCATCACCGAGTTCGTCCAGCAAGGACTGGCAGGTGCCCGGGTGGATGCAATTGCCGAGCGCACCGCCACCTCCAAGCGCATGATCTACTACTACTTCGGCAGCAAGGAGCAGCTCTACGTCGAGGTACTGGTCAAGCTCTACGGAGATATCCGCCGCACCGAGCACAGCCTTGAGCTGGAGTCTCTGCCGGCGGAGCTGGCGATCCGCCGATTGGTCGAGTTCACCTTCGACCACCACGACAGCAACGTCGATTTCGTGCGCATCGTCAGCACCGAGAACATTCACTACGGCGAGTTCGTCAAGCAGTCTCCCGTGATCCGCGAGATGAGCAGCCAGGTGCTGGAAGCGCTGGGCCAGGTGTTGCGGCGCGGCGAGGAAGAGGGCGTGTTCCGCCCCGGCATCGAAGTGCTGGACGTGCACATGCTGATGAGCTCCTTCAGTTTCTACCGCGTGTCGAACCGCCACACCATCAGCGAGATCTTCCAGGTCGAGCTGTCGGATGAAGCGATCAAGGCCCGGCACAAGGAAATGCTGTGCGAGGCGGTGCTGCGGTATATCAAGGTGTAAAAAGTCTTCGTTTGGTGCAGGTCATTCCATCCTGTGGGAGCGGCCTCGTGCCGCGATCGGCCGCACAGCGGCCGTAAATCCTGCTGCTTCGATTTGCCTGATAGCCCGTGGATACAGGCTTACCGCCGCTGCGCGTCCGATCGCCTGGGAGATCCGGGCGATTACCGCGCGGACTCCATAGGCGCTGGCACCGTCGGGCAGACCTTGCGGCCACCCACAGCGGCCTGGCTGATCATCAACGCCAGCCGCCTGACATTGTCCTGCTGCGCCATCACCACGTCATCGATGCTAGCGCCAGCGCGGGTCTGCAGTGTGCTGCGGCAGGTCAGCGTGCCGCTGGCATCCCTGGAGCGCAGGCGCCACTTGGCGTCCATCAAGGCGTATTGCCCAGGAATTGAATCAAAGCGCTGCACGTCCAGGCGCAGCGACAATCCCTGGCCAGGCCGGGTATTGCTCAATTGATCGACCAGAGCGCTGCGCAGCTCGTCGACAAGGCTCGCGCCCCACCACTGTGTCTCCAGGATCGCCAGGCCGCTGTTGCCCTGGCGGATGACGATCTGCGGGCGGTCGACCTGGGGTGGCACGCTGATACTCTCGATCTGGATCTCACTGCCCGCCGATGGCGACGCGGGACCCGGTTGGGCAGGGGTCAGGGTGTGGAACTGGATCGGATCGCTGCGGCAGGCGCCGAGAGACAGCAGCGCAATGAACATCGACAACTTCTGCACGCGGGTCATGGCAATGCTCCAAGGGTCAGTTGCGCGGCGGCGCCTGCAAGTCGATCGGCTCGGCGTTTTCCGGGCGGCCACGGATCAGCGATTCGGGGTGGCGGCCGAGGTAGTCCGAGAGCTCACGCAGTGAGCGCGACATGCGCCCCAGCTCGTCGAGGGTGCGCCCGAGCTGCTCGCGTTGGGGTGAGTCCTCGGCCAGGGTCGACGTGGCCGACTGCAGGGTCTTGCGCACGTCCCCAAGCGTGCTCTGAACACCGGGCAATGTCTTGGCGTTGAACTGTGCCAGGCCCTTGCGCAGCTCGACGAGGTTACTGTCCAGGTTGCCGGCGATGCGCTCGATCGGCAGCTTGTTGAGCTTGTCGACCACGGCCTGCAGCTGCTCTTGCAATAGCTCGAGGCTGCCCGGCACGGTGGGAATGGCGAACGGCCTGGCATCCGCGTCGAAGACGGCTTTGGGGGCCTTGGGGAAGAAGTCCAGGGCAATGTAGAGCTGGCCAGTGAGCAGATTGCCGCTGCGGGCCTGGGCGCGCAGGCCATTGTCCACGAAGGTGGCCAGCAGGCGGCCGGTGGCGGCTTCGTCCGAAGGGTCGTGCTTGAGTGCCTTGAGCAGCTTCACGTGGGCCTGGCCCAGGCGCTGCGGGTAGATCAGGATGCCGACATTCACCGGGAAGCTGCGGGTGCGCTCATCGAAGTCCAGGTTGACCGAGACCACACGGCCCATCTCGATACCGAGGAACTCCACCGGTGCGCCCACCTTGAGCCCGCGCATGGCCTGGTCGAAGCGCAGCCGCAGGTACTGCGCCTTGCCAGCCGGCGGCGCCAGCGCGCCTTGCTGATCGGCGAACAGCTCGAAACGTTGGTTTTCAGCTGCGGCGGTGTCCTCCGGGCTGTAGTCCGGGGCGCGGAAGGCAATACCGCCGACCAGCATCGAGGACAGCGATTCGGTGCGTACCGCAAAGCCATTGGCGCCCACTTCCACCTCGATTCCGCTGGCGTTCCAGAACCGGCTGTTCTGGGTGACGAAGGCATCGTTCGGAGCATGGATGAACACCTCGACATCGACGCCGTTGCCGTCGGCACTCAAGGCATAGGCGACCACTTGCCCTACCGGGATCCTGCGGTAGTACACCGGTGAGCCGATATCCAGCGAGCCCAGGTCCTGGGTGTGCAGGAAAAAATGCTTGCCTGGCTCGCCGTAGGTGATCGGCGGCGGGTTCTCCAGCCCCGTGAAGCGCCGGACGCGATTCTCGGACTGGCCGATGTCGGCGCCGATGTAGTCACCCGAGAGGAGGGTATCGATGCCCGACACACCGCCAGCGCCGATGCGCGGGCGCACCACCCAGAACTTGGAGTCCTTGCGGGTGAAGCCCTCAGCCTGCTTGTCCAGCTTGACCGTGGCGTTGACACTGCGCTGGTCATCGCTCAGGGCTACCTCGGTGACGTGGCCGATCACCACGTTGCGGTAGCGCACTTCGGTCTTGTTGGCGGTCAGGCCCGCGCCGGTCTTGAACGTCAGGGTAATGGTCGGGCCTTCCTGCAATGCGTTGTGCACCACCAGCGATAGTCCCACCAGCACCGCGACGATCGGCACGATCCACACCAGTGAGATATTGAAACGGCGTGTGCGAACCTTGGCCTCGCCGGGTGGGGACGGTTGCTCAGTGGCTACGGGCGGCATCCGGGTGCTCCTTGGAAGGTGGGGAATCCCAGATCAGCCGCGGGTCGAAGCTCATCGCCGAGAGCATGGTAAAGACCACGACCAGGCCGAAGAACAGGATGCCCACCCGCGGCTCGATATCGCCCAGGGCCTTGAACTTCACCAGGGCGGCGACCAGCGCGACCACCAGCACGTCGAGCATCGACCAGTATCCGATCAGCTCGACGAAGCGGTACAGCTTCGCGCGCTCAGGGCGGGCCCAGGCACTGCCCCGTTGCACGGTGATCAGCAGCAGCGACAGCACCACGAACTTCACTCCAGGCACCGCGATGCTGGCAATGAAGATGATCAGGGCAATGTCCCAGGCCCCATGCTGCCAGAATTCGATCACACCGCTCATGATGGTGCTGTCGGCGCCACTGCCGAGCATCACGGTGTTCATCACCGGCAGCAGGTTGGCGGGGACGTAGAACGCCAGGGCCGCGAGCAGGTAGGCCCAGGTGCGGTTGAGCGAATCAGGCTTGCGCCGGTGCAGCGGTGCGTCGCACCGGGGGCAGTGACTGGGCTCCCCGGTCATGTCGCAGGCCAGCCCGCAGCTGTGACACAGGCACAGGCCCAGCTCGCCAGCGGTCGGCGGCCGGGTCACAGGACCTCCCACAGATCGCGGACATCACGCCCTGCGATGCGAATCAGCAGCAGGCTGAGCACCGCCAGGGCGAGCAAGCCGATGCCCGGCAGCACATCGAGCATCCCGGCCAGCTTGAACACCGCCACCAGCGCGCCAAGCAGGCACACCTCCAGCATGCTCCACGGCCGCAAGGTTTCCAGCCAGCGCATGCACAGGGTAAAGCCCGGTGAACGCCGGGCGGCGAGGGCGAAGCCCAGTACCCAGATCAACAGCACCAGCTGGAAAGCCGGAGCGATGATGATCGAGATTGCAGCGACCATGGCGATGAACGTGATCGGCCCCTGGCTGAGCGCCAACACCGAGTCCCACAGCGTCGCGCTGTTTTTCAGGCCCTTCAGGCTGATGCTCATCACAGGATAGAAGTTGGCGAACAGCCAGAACACCGCCGCCGCGCAGCTCAGCGCCAGGCGCTGCTGGGTGGTGAGGCCGCTATAGCGCTGCAGCACCGCGCCGCAGCGCAGGCAGAGGGTTTTCTGATGCCGCGCGAGCGTCACGCTCTGGTAAACGCAGTCGCAGTGCTCGCAGATGATCAATCGCTCAGGGGTATCCATGGAGCGCGCTCGACTGGAGACGGGAATGGCCTCACTGAATATAGAAGTGTGTGGTGAATAGGCAAGTTGCGCAGGGGCGAGTACGGCGTCCTTCCCAACCACCGCAACGGCCCGTCCAAGCAACTCTCGGCAAATTCCTGGGCGCGGTAGCTCGGACGGGCTGACTCAGTGGGGCAGCGGCGCCTGCTTGCGCGCTGCGGCCTTGATGCAGCCGTAGCGGATTTCACGCGAGGGGCTGTGGCCATAGAACGAGGCATAGCACTTGCTGAAGTGGCTGGCCGAGACGAAGCCGCAGGCCACCGCGACATCCAGGATCGGCAGGTCGGAGTACTGCAGCAGGCGTCTGCTCTCGGTAATGCGCAGTTCCAGGTAATAGCGCACCGGGGTGATTTGCAACTGCAGCTGGAACAGCCGGCCGATCTGCCTTTTCGAACGCCCCACGTAAGAGGCAAGCTGGTCCTGGTTCAGGGGCTCTTCAAGATTTGCGCCCATCAGCTTGATCGCTTCGCGCAGCGGCTCGCTGATGTTGGCTTGCACCGTCGGCTGTACCCGGCGATAGCGCGTTACCTCGAAGGCCAGGATATTGACCACCGCTTCCACAAGCTCCGCGCCATGGCCCTTGCCGATCCACTCCAGCACCATGTTGAACGCCCCGGCGGGACTGGCGGCGGTCAGGCGGTCGCGGTCGACCACGAAGCTTTCGCTTGATACCTGGCTCGCACTGGCGATCTCCGCCACCGCTGCGCGGTGCTCGGGGTGTACCGCGCAGCGGTAGCCGTCCAGCAAGCCCGCCTGGCCCAGAAACCACGCACCATTCCACAGGCCCGCCAGGGTCACGCCTTTTTTCGCCGCCGCTTGCAGGCAATGACTCAACTCGGCGTTGGCGCGCAGTGTCGTACGCAAGCCAGCGCAGACCACCAGCAGGTCCAGTGCTTCGAACTGGCCGGGTTCCAGCACGCCATCCGGGCAGATAACCAGGCCCAGGTCGCTCGTGACCGAGGTGCCGTTGACGGTGAAAGTCGTGGTCGCGAACGCGCCCGGCTGGATCAGGTTGGCGGTGACCAAGGTGTCCAGCGCCTGGGTGAAGGCGGGCAGGGAGAAATGCTCCAGCAGCAGAAAGCCGATCCGTGCCTGGTGATGCCGAGCGCCAGGCTGAGGCTCGATGAAGCGCTGGTTTTGCCCCTTGAGGGCAGTGCTGAATGACCGTCGCAAGACCACGGGTTGCTTACTCGCATGCAGATGGCAACGAAACGCCTGCGCGCTTTTGTCGCGCCAGGCCCAGATTTCGCAGCAGGCTCGCATGGGTTCCGAAAGCAGTCAATTGGATTTGTATTCTTTGTGTATACATAATTTTTTCAGGGACAATCAGCACATTGAATGTCGCGTATGGACCACAAATGTCCGCTAGCGCCGCTCATCGAGAAAGCTGTAGACACATTGTCTTATGCTCCAATATAGTCGTTATACAAATTGTAGACACAGACCCATGACAACGAAAAAGGCTGCTATGAAAGCCATCGCTGATGTCCAACAAATCACCGTCGAACCGCCCGTGGACCGCAAGGGCGTACTGGCCGAGGCCCTGCGCCGGCGCATCCTGAGCATGGAGATGGCGCCAGGCTCGGTGGTCGATGAGCTTGCCCTGTGCGACGAGTTCGGCCTGTCGCGGCCGCCCGTTCGCGAGTTGCTGCGCCAGATCGCAGCTGAAGGCTACATTGAGCTCGAGGCCAACCGCGCACCGCGCGTCGCGGCCATGAACCATGAATCGCTGCACAGCTTCTTCCTGGCTGCACCGCTGATCTACGTCGCCACTACCCAGCTGGCCGCGACCCACGCCACCGGCAGCGAAATCGAAGTGCTCAAGGGCATCCAGGCGCTGTTCCGCCAGGCGATGGAAGAGCGCGACGTCGAGATGCGCGTGCTTTACAACGACGCCTTCCATCTCGAGATCGGCAAGATGGCGCACAACGATTACCTCATGCCCAGCCTGCGTCGATTGCTCATCGACCATACCCGCCTGGGCAAGATCTTCTACCGCCACCCCACCACCGACGACATGCAGCGCGACCTTGAGCTTGCCTGCGACCAACATGACCAGATGATCGAAGCGATCGAGCGGCGCGATCCGCAGACCGCCGGGCAACTGGTGCGGGCGCACTTTGAATTGTCACGTCGACGCATGGCCGAATACGCGGCACCGGAAGGGATGGAAGTAGCACTGCACTATTGAAGATTCATATGCACCCCGCACTTGTAGAAAGGGCAGGGCAGGAACCGATGCTCGAACGCTAACAACAATATCCAGGTTCAAGAAATGACAAAAATAACCTCGTTGCCGGCCGATGATAAAACCTGTGGCTGGTACCACCTGAGCAAAGGCCGTCAGCCAAAGGCGCCGCACAGTGGCAACAGCAGCGCCCGCTGGGTGATCATCGGTGCCGGCTATACCGGCCTTGCCGCCGCTCGCCAGCTGGCCAGCCACTTCCCGGACCAGCAGATACTGCTGGTGGAAGCCCAGGAGGTCGGTTACGGCACCGCCGGCCGCAATGCGGGGTTCGCCATCGACCTGCCACATGATATCGGCGCCGAGGACTATATCGGCGACATCGGCATTGCCAGGACCACGCTCAAGCTCAACCTCAGTGGCCAGTCATTTCTCAAGGAACTGGTCGAGCGCTACAGCATCGACTGCCAGATGAAGCACTGCGGCAAGTACCAGGCTGCTGTCGAGGGTCGCGGCATCGCGGTGCTCGAAGCCTATCGCCGCGGTCTGGACAAGCTGGACCAGCCTTACCAGATGATCGAGGGCGATGACCTGCCCGGGCACATCGGCACGGGCTTCTATCGCAAGGCACTGTTCACGCCTGGCACTTCTCTGGTGCAGCCCTCGGCGCTGGTCAAGGGCCTGGCCGACAGCCTGCCGTCCAACGTGACCCTTTACGAAAACACTCCGATCACCGATGTGGAGTACGGCACCAAGACCGTGCTGCGCCACGCCAACGGCTCGATCACCGCCGACAAGCTGCTCCTTTGCAACAACGCGTTCGGTACCCATTTCGGCTTCCTCAAGGGCCGCATGCTCCCGGTCTTCACCTACGCCAGCCTGACCCGTCAGATGACCGTGGAAGAGCAGACTCAGCTTGGCGGCAAACCCTACTGGGGCGTGATCCCGGCCGATCCGTTCGGCACTACCGTACGGCGCACCCCCGACAATCGGCTGCTGATCCGCAACAGCTTCAGCTTCAACCCTGACGGGCGCAGCAATCCCAAGTACCTCGAGCGCTTCGCGAGTCGCCACCGCGCTTCATTCGAGCGACGCTTCCCGATGTTGCCGCAACTTCAATTCGAATATACCTGGGGTGGCGCACTTGCATTGTCGCGTAATCACCTCGGTTATTTCGGCGAGTTGGCCAACAACGTTTATGGCGCGTTGTGCTGCAATGGCCTGGGTATTACCCGTGGCACGGCCACGGGCAAGTTGCTCGCCGATTGGCTGGCCGGACAACGCAGCGAACTCATCGACTTTGTGCTCGACTCACCGGGTCCTTGCGCGAATCCACCGGCGCCCCTGGTTTCACTAGGCGTCAACATGAACCTGAAATGGGGGCAATACCGGGCGGGGCAGGAAAGTTGAAGGACAGGTTTCATATTAGAGGGAGTTGATACAACGCTGGGCATTGACTGGCCAGCCTGCGCACCTTATTGCTTGTAATTCACTGATCGGCATGACGCTGGGTCAACCGGACTGAACTTCGTTTTCAGTGCCGCGGACTCGCTCGGCCTCAGATCAGCGCGGCTTTCAGTATTGGCAGGAGAAAACAATGACAAATCCAAATGTTTCCGTTGAAGACGTACCGCTCAATCGCTTCCACCAGCTTCTCACCGTGCGTTCCGGTGGTGGCTCTTTCGTGGATGGTTACGTGCTGAGCATCATTGGCGTGGCCATGGTGCAGATGTCCGCTGGCCTGAACCTGACCAGCTTCTGGCAGGGCATGATCGCCGCCTCGGCGCTGATCGGCATTTTCTTTGGCGGCTTTCTGGGCGGCTGGCTGACCGACCGTTTTGGCCGCAAGCTGATCTTCTTCGTAGGGCCTGCGCTGTTCATGCTTGGCTCAGTAACCCAATACTGGGTCGAGTCCGGGGTCACGTTGTTTCTCTTGCGGTTCCTGATCGGCATCGCGGTGGGCATCGAGTACCCGGTCGCCACCTCGTTGCTGGTCGAGTTCCTGCCAAAGAAAAACCGTGGGCCGCGGCTGGCCGCCCTGACCATTCTCTGGTTCGCCGGTGCGGCATTTGCCTACATCATCGGTGACTACCTGCTGCGCAATGGCGGAGAAGAGGCCTGGCGGCTGGTGCTGGCCAGCCCTGTCGTCATTGGCGCCGTGCTGCTTCTCCTGCGCGTCGGCACCCCGGAATCGCCTCGCTGGCTGCTGAGCAAAGGCCGCGTGGCCGACGCCGAGGCCGTCATCAAGTCCGTCTATGGCAAAGCCTTCTCGCTGCGCAACCTACCCGAAGAGCCCGAGGTCAAGCGCCTGTCCTTCCTCAGCCTGCTGCATTCCGGGTATGGCAAGCGCATGCTCTTCGTCACCATGTTCTGGACCTGCTCGGTCATCCCCGTGTTTGCCGTATACGCCTTCGCGCCCAAGGTGCTGGCCGCGTTGAATCTCAAGGGCGACTGGGCCTCGTTCGGGTCGGTAGCGATCACGCTGCTGTTCGTGGTCGGCTGCATTGTTGCCACCCGCCTGATCAATACCTTGGGCCGGCGCAGCATGCTGATCTACAGCTTCTTCTGGTCTGGCCTGGCGCTGCTGGGCCTGGGCACGTTCCACGCCGGTTCCGAGGTGGTGGTACTGGGCCTGTTCGGAGCCTATGCACTGTTTATCGGCGGCGCCCAGGTGCTCCAGCTGGTCTACCCCAACGAACTGTTCCCCACCGAGATCCGCGCATGCGCCGTGGGCGTTGGCACCTCGATGTCGCGCATTGGCGCCGCCGTCGGTACCTGGCTGGTACCCATGGCGCTGGATAGCTACGGCATCGCTTTCACCATGTACGCCGCGGCCATCGTGACCCTGGTCGGGCTGGCGTTCGCCTTTGTGCTGGCCCCCGAAACCCGTTCGCTCAACCTGCAGCAGGCAGCTTCCCTTGCCTGATGTGCAATTGCCGCGGGGCAACTGAGCCTGCGCGGCCCGCATCCATGAATTGGTACACAAGGAGCATCCATCGTGAAATTTGAAGGCATCTACACCCCGGCGATCACCCCACTGGGCGCCGACGGCAGCATCGACAAGGCAGCCTTTGCCGAGGTCCTGGACTACCTGGTCGAGTCCGGTATCCATGGCGTGATCATCGGCGGCTCCACCGGCGAGTACTACGCCCACACGACTCAAGAGCGCCTCGACCTCGCCGCCCAGGCGAAGGATGTGTTGAACGGCCGCCTGCCGCTGATCGTCGGCACCGGTGGCATCCGCACCGAAGACGCCGTTGCCTTCGCCAGGCACGCCAGGGAAATCAACGCCGATGCGCTGCTGGTCGGCACCCCGCCGTACGCGCTGCCGACCCAGCAGGAAATCGCCATCCACGTCAAAGCCGTGGACCAGGCCGCCGGCCTGCCGATCATGCTCTACAACTACCCCGGCCGCATGGGCGTGAGCATGGGCGAGGAATTCTTCGA